>NZ_JBEZXS010000052.1:0-55106 GCF_040638185.1 Streptomyces sp. NPDC026672 | reverse complement strand
TCTGGCTCACGAGACAACCGGAGGCCTTCTACGTCTACCGGTCGCTCGCCACGGGCGAGGCCGTCGCGTTCATGGCCTGGCTGCGGCTGGGCGCGTGCGAGGACGAGGAGGTCGGCACCGACGCCGTGGTGGCCGCGGCCTGGAACCACAGTCGCTCGGCCGGCCCGATCCGGAGCGGCGAACACATCGCGCTGGCCCGGTTCATGGTGTACCCGCCCGTCTATCAGCGCCCCTCGCCGGTCACGGACCTCGTGCAGATACGGATCCTGTCCGAGTGGATGCGAGCGCGCCACCTCGCCTGGTCCTACATCGTGGTCGCTGATCCGGCGTTCTGGGAGCCGCAGATGGAATACCTCGACCAGCACCGGGTTGCCGTCGACGCGACGGTCGGGAGCCGGACGTACGGGCTGTACGCGCACGACTGGAGGGCCGTGCCGCTCGAACCCTGGCTGGACCGGCACGTGGAACAGGAACTGTTCGGTGCGCGGCGGCAGCCGGCCGCTCTCCCTGCCGATCTGGTGGTGCTCTCCCGGGAGGAGTTCGACGACGCCGTGCACGACGCGCTGCGTTCGTGGCGGAACCTCGACCGGATCGCCGTCAACCCGCTGACACGCAGCAGGCTCACGGCCGGCCTGGACGGTGAGCCTGCCGCGGCGCTGCGGGACGTGCTGGCCGACGTCGTGGAGGAGCTGGGGCAGGACCCCCGGAGCAGGAAGCTCCACACGGCTCTGGTCACGGCGTTCTTCCGAGGTGTGCCGACCCAGGAAGCCATGGCCGCACGGCTCGGACTGCCTCTGAGCACCTTCAGGCGTCATCGGGCCCGTGGCCTCCAGGAGGTGTGCGACAGGCTCTGGCACGGGGAGCTCTACGGAGCGCCGCTGAAGGACGGTGGCCGGAGAGCGGCCGCTGAGCAGAAGTCGAGCGGTGTTTGACCTGTGAAATGAGCAGGTGTGCGGGCGAGAGTTTCCGTATGACTGCCGACACTGTTCAGCCCTCGTTCTCCCTGCGTGGCGCGGTTGCCCTGGTCACCGGTGCCAACCGCGGCATCGGCCGGGCCTTCGCGCGGGAACTGACCGCGCGGGGAGCCGCCAAGGTCTACGGCGCGGCCCGTGACCCCGCCACGATCGTGGACCCCGGCATCCTGCCCGTCCGGTTGGACGTGACCGTCCCCGAGCAGGTCACCGCCGCAGCCGACCAGTGCGGCGATGTGACCGTCCTGATCAACAATGCGGGGGTCTTCCACCGCGGACCGCTGCTCGGAGCCGCGTCCCTCGACGACCTTCGCGAGGAGATGGAGACCAACTTCTTCGGCACACTGGCCATGATGCGGGCCTTCGCCCCGGTGCTCGGCCGCAACGGCGGGGGCGCCGTCGTCAACGCGCTGTCCGTCCTGTCGTTCATCAACTACGCCCCGTGGGGTTCCTACAGCGCCTCCAAGTCGGCGGCCTGGTCGTTGACCAATTCGGCACGCGACGAGCTGGCCGGGCAGGGGACACGCGTCGTGGCGGTGCACTCCGCCCTGATCGACACGGACATGACGGCCGGCCTGGAGCTTCCCAAGACGACCCCGCAGGTGTACGTCACCGCGGCGCTGGACGCCCTTGAGGAAGGGCGCGTCGAAGCGCTCGTCGACGAACACACCCGTACCTTCAAGGCAATGCTGGCCGACCATCCCCACGGTCGACCGCCGACCTGAAGCCCTCTCGGCCGCGTCGCCGGGCCCGGGACCGCGGGGTGTTGTGCGGGCCGGCGCGCGAGACCGGGTGTGGTCCACCGCCCGGCGGGAGGCAACCCGGCTCACCGGCCTGCGGCGGGTCGGGCCAGGCGTCCCCGTTCCGCTCATGCCGTGCCCGACCGTGCGGATCGGACGAAGTCCTCGCCCCTGTGCGCGATCGGGGGCCGTGGGGCATCGGTGCCCACGTACCCAGCACCGGCACGCCAAGGTCCGCGATCCCGGCCGCGTCGCCGGGCCGGGAGTGATGAGGTTCTCCGGGGCCGGAGAACCTCATCACTCCCGCTGCTCCGCGGGTTCCCTACCGGTTCGGCTCGGCGGCGCTGATGTCGCCGAGCACGGACGTCGCGTCCCGCTCGATCGCCATGTCGCCGAGGGAGACGATGCCCACCGGGTGCCCCTCGTCGACAACAGGCAGACGGCGCACCGAGTGCTCACGCATGATCTCCACCGCACGGTCGAGATCCTCATCGAGGGTCACGGTGACAAGATCCTCGCTGCAGGCCGAGGCGACAGTCGTCCGTTCCGGGTCGCCGCCCTCCGCCAGAGCCCGGACCACAAGGTCGCGGTCACTGACCAGACCGCGCAACTCGTCGCCCTCGGTCACCAGCACGACCCGCCGTTGCAGTCGCCTCCGTCACACGGCCGGAGGCAAGCCTCTGACGGTGGCGCCGCCTCAGGCCGCTGTCGGAATGCCGAGTTCGGCGAGCAGACCGCGCACGCGCTGTTCGATCCGGTCCCGGATGGGCCGCACGGCGTCCACGCCCTGGCCCGCCGGGTCGTCCAGTTGCCAGTCCAGGTACCGCTTGCCGGGGAAGACCGGGCAGGTGTCTCCGCAGCCCATGGTGATCACTACGTCCGAGGACCGCACGGCCTCGGTGGTAAGGATCTTCGGGGTCTCGGCGGAGATGTCGATGCCGACCTCGTTCATCGCTTCGACCACGGCCGGGTTGACGGTGTCGGCGGGCGCGGAGCCGGCTGAGCGGACTTCAATCCGGTCACCGGCGAGGTGCGTGAGGAAGGCGGCGCCCATCTGGGAGCGCCCGGCGTTGTGGACGCAGACGAACAGCACCGAGGGACGGGTGGTGGGAGTGCTCATGGCGGAGGGCTTTCTCGATGGCAGGGCGGGGTCAGGGTGAGGCGAGTTCGGGTTCGTTGTGCGGGACGGTGACCCCGGTTCCGGCCGGGGCGGGTCGGCCGTACGTCATGGCAACGGCGCCCAGCCCGAGCGCGGCTCCGAGTAGCTGGGCCGCGATGAAAGGGGTGACGGACGCGGGCGCGATTCCGGCGAAGGTGTCGGTGAAGGCGCGACCGATGGTCACTGCCGGGTTCGCGAACGAGGTGGAGGAGGTGAACCAGTAGGCGGCCCCGATGTAGGAGGCCACAGCCGCCGGGGCGAGTGCGGGGCGGCCGATCCGGTCGAGGCCGAAGATCAGGAGGATGAGCCCGGCCGTGGCGACGACCTCGCCCAGCCAGAGGTGGCCGGCGGACCGGTCGTGGGTGGAGAACTTCACCAGCGGTTCGGCGAACATCGCGTCGGCCAGGATCGCCCCGCCGATCGCGCCCGCGATCTGGGACGTCACGTAGGCGGCGACGTCCCGCAGGGCGAGGGCGTCCGGGGTGCGGCGGCCGGTGAACCAGGCGGCGAGGGTGACGGCGGGGTTGAAGTGCGCGCCGGAGACGGGCCCGAGCAGCAGGATGAGCACGCCCAGGCCGAAGACGGTGGCGAGGGAGTTGGCGAGCAGCTGCACACCGACGTCGTGCGACAGCTCGGTGGCCTGGATGCCGGAGCCCACCACCACCGTCACCAGCAGCCCGGTCCCGATCGCCTCGGCGGCGGCACGGCGGCCGAGGGAGGTGTTCACGCGGTGACTCCGGCGGGCTGCGCGGTGGCCAGGAACGCGGCCAGCCGCACCAGCACGCCGGGCAGTGCCCAGTAGTACACCCAGGTGCCGCGGCGCTCGCAGTCGATGAGTCCGGCCTGCCGCAGGAGCTTGAGGTGGTGGGAGATCGTCGGCTGGGACAGGTCGAAGGCCGGTGTCAGCTCGCACACGCAGATCTCGCCGTCCTCGCCGCGCGAGGCGATCATCGACATCAACCGCAGTCGGACCGGGTCCCCCAGGGCCTTGAAGACCTTCGCCAGGTCGGCCGCCCGGTCCTCGTCCAGCGGCGCGGCGGACAGGCCCGGGCAGCAGGCGGCGTCCTGGTCCTGGCCGATCACCTCAAGCTCTTGTTTCGACATTCCTCTATGTTGACATCCTTCGATCCAGGGCGCAAGGTTGCATCAACGAACGTCAATACAAGCCGTTCCGGGCCCCTGCCGTGGCCCGTCGCCTGGGAGTGAGACATGAGCGAGCAATCCACCGACCTGCGCGAAACCGTCCGTCAGCGCTACGCCGCGGCAGCCGTGAAGGTCGCCGAAGGCGGCGCCTGTTGCGGACCGCAGCCTGTCGAGGTCGACGACAACTTCGGCTCCGCCCTCTACGCCGCCGACGACCGCGACGCCCTGCCCGCGGAGGCCGTCGCCGCCTCCCTCGGCTGCGGCAGCCCCACCGCCGTCGCCGAACTCCGCGAAGGCGAGCACGTCCTGGACCTGGGCTCGGGCGGCGGCATCGACGTCCTGCTCTCCGCCCGCCGCGTCGGCCCGACGGGGAAGGCGTACGGCCTCGACATGACCGACGAAATGCTCGCCCTGGCCCTCGCCAACGCCGCCAGGGCGGGCGCCAGGAACGTGGAGTTCCTCAAGGGCGCCATCGAGTCCGTCCCGCTGCCCGCGAACACGATCGACGTCGTGATCTCCAACTGCGTGATCAACCTGTCCACCGACAAACTCGCCGTCTTCGCCGAGACCTTCCGCGTCCTCAAGCACGGCGGCCGCATGGGGGTCTCCGACATCGTCGCCGACGACACCCTCACCACCGAGCAGCGGGCCGAACGCGGCGACTACGTCGGCTGCATCGCCGGCGCGCTCTCCTTCGCCGAATACCGGGCAGGTCTGCAAGCCGCCGGATTCACCGACATCGAGATCACCCCGACCCACCAGGTCGCCGACGGCATGCACTCCGCCATCGTCCGAGCCACCAAGCCGGTGCCCGCGGGCGCCTCCTCGGAAGCGACACAGTCGGCCGGCGCGTGCTGCGGCGTCAACCTGTGCTGCACCTCCGGCGAAACCGCTGTCGCCCCCTCTCAGACCGTCGCCGAGGCCAAGACGGCTTTCGGCTGCGACTGCCGGAACTGAGGCCACACGAGCAGGGCTCCGCGCGCCACCGAGCACGGAGTCGAGACCGCCGTGAACGTCACTCCGGTCGGCCGCGCCTACGAACCCTTCGTCAACCACGCCGTATCCGTCGCCCAGGGAGGTCGCCCACGTCGTCACCGGCGAACACGCCAATCAGACAACCAGACAACCAGCCGACCGGGCGACCGGGCGACCGGGCGACCACGGACGCCGAATGACCTCCCCGCCCCCGGCCCGGCGCCCCGGCGGCACCTCGCCGATGTACGGGCCCATCCCCTCGTACGCGACGAAATCCTGCCGGGCTCGGACGTGCTGCCTACGCAAGGCCACCGTTGCTCATCAACAGCTGGCCGTTGATCCACTCGCCTTCCCTGGAGCACAGGAAGTCCACGAGGTGAGCGGTGTCCTGCGGAGTGCCCAGACGGCCGAGCGGGGTGCTGCGGACACAGTGCTCCCGGGTTTCCTCGGACATCCAGCCGGTGTCAACCGGTCCGGGGTTGACGGCGTTTGCGGTCACGCCGAGGTGGGCGAGTTCGCGGGCGGCGGCCAGGGTGATGCGGTCCATGGCTCGAAGCGACTTCCGAACTCACGTATGAGAAGCCAGGTGGCGCGCGCGTTGACGGCGAAATGCCGGTCGAAACTCTCGACGGTGGTGTCGAGCAGGCCGGAGTCAACAGACTCACAGTGGCACATCACCAGCGCGGTGACAGTGCCCAGCCGTTGTTCGACTTCGTCGAAAATGCGTGCCACCCCGATGCGGCCAGCAGACGTGCAATGCCGGCGCCGATACCCACGGTGCGGGCTGGTCATGATCGGCACTCATCGTCACGGTCCGTAACCGTCGGCGGCACCTCCTGGAAGTGCACTACGTGGTGAGGGGGTGGAGGTCGACGAAGTCCAACGGCTGCCCTTCAGGCTGCCGAGATGCGCCTCGGCGGCTTCCGTCAGCCGCTCTGGCACACCGGTTCCTTCAGATCCAGGCGCGTGACGTAGTTCGACCCCTGCCCGTCCCACCCGTACCAACCATGCCGCGAGCCTTGCCATACACTTATTTGAAACACTTGATCGGGAAACACTCAAGTCCCGTGCAACCAAGCTCGATCGGAGCGTCAAGATGAAGGACTTCGCAGGTAGGACGGCTCTCGTCACCGGTGCCGCACAGGGCATCGCCCGCGCGCTGGCCGCGCGCGGAGTGAACGTCGCGATCACCGACGTGGACGCGGACGCCCTGACCGAGGCGCGGGAGTCGCTGGCCTCTGAGCGGGGCGAGGTCCGCACCTTCGTCCTGGACGTACGCGACCGCACCGCCTTCGAGCAGGTCGCGGACAAGGTGGAGGATGAACTGGGCCCGGTCTCGCTGCTGTTCAACAACGCGGGCCTGGGTACGCGGGTCGCCGTGGACGCCATGTCCTACGAATCCTGGGACTTCGTGATGGGCGTCAACCTGGGCGGAGTCATCAACGGACTCCAGACCTTCCTGCCGAGGATGCTGGAACGCGGCACCACCGGGCACATCGTCAACACCTCATCCGCCGCCGGCCTCGTTCCCGAGGGCGGCGGTTACCTCTACCACGGCTCCAAGTTCGCCGTGGTGGGCATCTCCGAGTCGCTACGCCAGGAACTCGCCCCGCACGGCATCGGGGTCAGCGTGCTGTGCCCCGGTGCTGTCGCCACGGGCATCGTGGACAACTCCGCCTCACTCGTCGCCCGCGAGAGCGGCGGGGACGCGCCGGAGATGAAGGAGTGGCGCGAGGCCATGCGTACCCTGGTCGCGAGCGGCATCTCGGCTGCCGAGGTCGGGGAGATCGTGATCGCGGGGATCGAGGCGGACCGGGCGCCGTGGATCTTCACCGACGACATGGTCAAGCCGCTGATCAGCGCGCGGACAGCCGCCATCCTCGACGTCATGCCGTCCGCGGAATCGGCGCCGCGGGTCTCCTGACCCATGACGGGTCGGCGACCCCGGCCGTCCGCCGCCCCGGCCCACAGCCGGGGCGGCCCCGTCCCGCACGGCTTGCGGGTGTCCGCCCAACTCTCCCTTGCCGTCCGCGAGTCGCGCGCCCGGCCGGTCACACAGCTCACACCCCGGGCGCCCCCGATTTCTGGGACATGTGAGCGACGGCGAACGGCTCGAACGCTGCACCCTCCAACTGACGGACGCAGGAGTGCGGACCACACTCGGAGGGTGTCTCACGTGGCAAGTTTCGCGAGCTTCTTGTAGCAGGTCAGGGCGGCGGCCAGGCCGAGGAGGGCGAGGAAGTGCGAGCCGTTTCGTTCGTATCGGACGGTGAGGCGGCGGCGGTCGAAGAGCCAGGCGATCGACCGTTCGATCTCGGCCCGGTCAGTGGTCCCGCCCGGTCAGTGGTCCCCACTTTGGGCGCGAACGGAGGCCGCGTCGGCGATCGCCGGGGTCCGGTCCACCTCGGCCCGGGCCGCGAGTTCGTCCAGCACCGCCCGGTGCAGCCGACGCCACAGGCGGGCCTAGGTCCAACGGCAGCAACGGGGCGGCCGACTCCCGGAGTTCATCAGGAACCAGACGCTTCGACAGATCAGCACCCCCACGACCGGCGTCGTGCCGCACGCACGTCAAGTCACGTCAGACCCTCCAAGAGGTTGTGCACATAGGCGGCGATCGGTTTCCTGTCTCAGCGTAGGCAGAGCAGTCCGACCGACAGGGTGACGTGAGGTGCTCGACCCAAGCGCTTGACCTGGAGCGCGCTCCAAGTTCTACGGTCGTTTCATGACCGCGGGACACGCCCAGCCTCAGCAAGAGCCGACCCTCACGATCGCCCAGGTCGCCGAGCGGACCGGCCTTTCACCGGACACCCTGCGCTACTACGAGCGCGCCGGGCTCATCCAGCGGATCGACCGGACCACGGGTAACCAACGCCGCTACGCCGCGGCCGACCTCGCCTGGCTGGAGTTCCTGATCCGGCTGCGCGAGACCGGCATGTCGATCAGCGACATGCAGTGTTATGCCCAGCTCCGGGCGGCCGGCGATGCCACCACTGCCGACCGTCTGACCATGCTCCGCGATCACCGCCGCGACCTCGCGGAACGCATCCGCGACCTGCAGCGCAACGCCGTCGCTCTGGACGACAAGATCAAGCACTACGAGACGCTGCTCGACCAGCAGCCAGAAACGGACACCCCCGTATGAGTTCCACCCCCGCCGCCAAGGCCCGCCAGGAGCGTTTTGAGCACGGTCTGGACATCCTCACCCGCATCGATGGCGAGGCCGGCCAGAAGGTCGTCGACTCCCTCGCCGACATCAACCCTGAGCTCGGCCACCAGGTCGTCGCTTGGGCCTTCGGCGAGATCTACGACCGTCCGGGCCTGGCCCCGCGCGACCGCCAGTTGGTCACCCTCGGCATGCTCACCGCCCTCGGCGGCTGCGAACCGCAGTTGGAGGTGCACATCAACGCCTCCCTCAACGTCGGCCTCACACCCGAAGAAGTAGTTGAGGCCCTGCTTCACTCCGCCGTCTACTGCGGCATGCCCAAGGCACTCAACGCCACTTTCGTCGCCAAGAAGGTGTTCGCCGAACGCGGACTCCTCCCCGTCGACAACCAGTAACTGATCATTTCAGAATGGCTTCGCTTGGAGAGTTTGGCAGTTGGGCCGGGAAGCGGCAGTGTTCTGCAGGTGTCGGATGATCTTGTACCTGATGATCTGTGGGATCGTGTCGCCCCGCTGCTCCCGCCCCGGCCACTGCGGCGTCGGCGGTATCCGGGCCGGTTGCCGGCAGACGACCGCGCTGCCCTGCGCGGAATCATGTACGTCCTGCGCACAGGCGTGAGCTGGGCAGACGTGCCGACCGAAGCAATCGGCCGCGGTGGGGTGACGTGCTGGCGGCGCCTGCGGGGCTGGACCCGGGCCGGTGTCTGGCCCCGCCTGCACGAGGTTCTCCTCGCGGAACTTCGCGGAGTCGGCCTGCTGGACATGGACGACGCCGCGATCGACGGCTCACACGTGCGGGCTCTGAAAGGGGGGCTCATACCAGGCCTTCGCCGGTCGAGCGTGTACGTCCAGGCAGCAGACGCCACCTGATCACCGACCGCCACGGAACACCCTTCGCGGTCTCGCTGACCAGTGGAAACCGACACGATGTCACCCAGATCATGCTCCTGCTGGACATCGTCCCCCGCATCCGCATCCGCATCCGCGGCCGGGTCGGCCGGCCCCGTCACCGGCCACGGCGGCTGTTCGCCGACCGCGGCTACGACTACGACAAGTACCGCAGACTCCTCCGGCTCCGCGGCATCACGCCGAAGATCGCCCGCAGGGGAGTCGCCCATGGATCCGGCCTGGGCAGGACACGGTGGGTCGTCGAGCGCACCTTCGCCTGGCTCCACCAGTTCAAACGGCTCCGGATCCGCTACGAGATACGAGCCGACCTCCACCTCGGCCTGCTCCCACTCGCCTGCAGCATCATCTGCTTGAGACGCCTCCGAACCTCATTCTGAAATGATCAGTTAATCGATCACCGCCGGCAACGAGTCGTGGTGATCCGGCACTCGGCAATGATCCAATTCCCTGCCCTAACCCCTAGAATGCCCGGTTCAACGAGTTGCGCGGGTACCAAGCCACGTTCAACCCGTGCGCGAAGTCGTTAGCTGCGGATGTCTAGCGCCGTGGCGCGACTGTTCCACTCAGTACCAGGACCACTCTTCGTAAAGGATCTGCCCGTTGCAGGTCCACGCGGTTATCTGCGCATTATCCTCGAAGCTTCCACCGAGCACTGACGCGCAGAGGTTTCTTCCGCCGCCGTCAGGAATGTACCGCCAGCCGTCGTAAATGATGTCGCCAGCCGTGTCCGTAACCCAGACCTGGGCTGTGGAGTTGTTGCATCTGTACTGAACAAGATAAGTGCCGGGGTCGGTGGCACCCCCAAAAAGAGTCATGCATTTTCCATTGTTATTGACTATTGTGTTCCGACCTTGATTATCCGTCCCCATGTGCCACTTTTGATCCACACTCCCAGAACACCGGTACTGGACGAGGTTGGCACCGTCTGAATCGCTATTTCCATACGGAACAAGACATTTTTCTGTCTCGTAGTTATGGAATGCGCCTGCCGTGGTGGCCTGTGCCGAACCTGGAGCGGAAAATAGAACCGCGGTGGCCATCGCAACCACAGTGACCCCGACGGAAATGAAATTCTTCACGATATCCCCTCACTGCGCCTCGTCAGGAGGGGCAGGTTGAGATGAAGTTCTCCCCTTGCATTCACCGAACGAGCACAATGCTGCCCCGTCCGCTGAAGAGTCACAAGAGGATGATCAGGAGGCAGGGTCAAAGTATAGGCAAAATCAGAGGATAGATCACCCCGTCCGATGCAGTGATATTTCCGCTGAATACGGGACAATCTCTACGGCGCGGATTTCGCGCCGTGCATTTGGGTTCGCCGCCCGGCTTGGGGGTCGGTCTCGCTCGTGCCATTAACCATGGATCTTTCGGCGGGCAGAAAAGTGTCGCCACGGCTTAAGCCTTGATGGGTGCCGCCGACCTGGCGGCCTGCTCGATCTTCGCGCAGTAGGCTGCACGGGCTTCCTCGTCGATCTGCTTCTCGTGTTCGGCGCGCAACCCGGTCCGGCCGTCGAGGCCCTCGCGCAGGATATCGGCGTGCCCGGCATGCCGGATGGACTCGCCGAGGACATGGACCATGATGGCGAACAGGTTCGTGTCGGCATAAGGCTCCGTCCACCACGGCACGTGGCCTGGGGCGTCGAGGGGAAGCTCGTTGATCGTCACGTCCGAGTGTTCCCACGTGCGCCGGTAGAACCCGATGATCTGATCGCGGGTCTCGTCCTCGGTCGCCCACAGATCGCTGCCGTTGGAGTCCTGCCACCGGGGCAGCGGTTCCGGGGAAGGGCGGTCGAAGACCTCGCCGAAGTACCTGGCCTCGACGGTGGCCACGTGTTTGACCAGGCCGAGGAGGTTGGTCCCGGTCGCTGTCAAAGGTCGGCGGGCGTCGTACTCGGACAAGCCGTCGAGTTTCCAGAGCAGCGCCTCGCGGTCCCGCCGCAGTCTCCCGTGCAGGTTGTCCTTCGCGAAATCATCGATCATGCGGCATGAGCCTGCCATGGGCCGCTCGTGGTCTCAAGATCCCGCACATGGTGCGCAACGACCGCTTCTACGGGACGGTGGACTTCTCCGTCGGAGTCTCTTTCAGACTCCGCACCGACGAGACGGCGAACACGACAACCTCGTCACGGAAGTCCAACCCCGCCGCCGCTGCCCGCTGCCGGAGGCCGGTCGCGCTGCCGAGCAGGGAGAGGATCGCGATGCTCATGAAGTTCCAGCGCAACCTCACCCGCTCAGGCATCGCGTCCGGAAAGGCACGGATCACCTGCGGAAGCACCGAAGCCAGACTGTCCCGGGCGAGCCGCCACAGCAAATCGTCGTCAGCATTGGCCAGTTGACACACGATGTTCATCCACCGCGGCCCACGCTCCGGCTCGGCGTCGATCAGCTCGAAGTAGGGATCGGTGAGCATCGCGACAAGCGCCTCCTCGGACGGCGGCTCAGGCCGCACGGCCAGCTCGGCGGCACCGGCGATCAACTGGTCGTTGACTCCCTTCCCGAGGTCCATCAGCACGGCTTCCAGCAGCCGCTCCTTGGAATCGAAGTGGTAATGGACCGCAGCCGGACCGAACCCCGCAGCCGTATTGATGGCCCGCACCGACACGGACCCCACTCCCTGCTCGGCGAAGAGCCTCTCGGCGACTTCGAGTAGACGCCGCCGGGTGGCGGCTCCCTGGCTCTTTCGACTCTCGGACTTCGACACGACGACAGGCTATCCGGCCGGGTGAGCCGGGTGCTCAGCGGTGACACCGCCTCGGCTGGTGGGTTCCTTCTGCACTGAAGCCGAAGAGTTTCCGGACCCGGAACCGGGACCACCGTGACGGGTTCACGGCCGCCACGCTGTACGCCCACCGCCCCGACAGCACGGCCTTCGGCGTCGCCAAGGTGTCACCGCGCATCAGCCCCACATCAGACCTCCCGAAATGGCCTAAGCCTTGAAGAACTTTACAGTCGGGCGCGCTCCGGTCTAGCCTGAAAAAGTCTTCAATCGCTAGACCCTTACAGGAGGGCCGTCGCCATGCCCGTCCAGGACACCGTCGACTTCCGCCTGACCATCGATGGTCAGGCGCATGACACACAGAACACGTTCGCCGTCGTCAATCCGTCCACAGGGGAGACAGTCGCGCATGCGCCCGAGGCGTCGAAGGAGCAGGTGGACGAAGCCTTCCGCGCCGCGGCGCACGCCTTCCCGGCCTGGTCCTCGGAGGAGGACCCGCGCCGCAGGGCACTGCGCGAGGCCGCCGGAGTGCTGGCAGGAGCCGCCGAACGGATCGCGCCCACTCTCACCGCCGAACAGGGGAAGCCGCTGCGATTCGCCGTGGGCGAGATCCTCGGCGCGGCGGCCTGGCTGACGTACTACGCGGACCTCGACGCCCCGGCGACCGTGCTCCAGGACGACGCGCACGCCTACGCGGAGGCGCGGTTGCGTCCCCTCGGAGTCGTCGCGGCCATCACACCGTGGAACTTCCCCGTGTACATCGCCATGGCGAAGGTGGCCATGGCCCTGCGGGCGGGCAACACGGTCGTCCTCAAGCCCTCGCCCTACACCCCGCTCTCCACCCTCCAGACGGTGAGCGCTCTCGCGGACGTCCTGCCCGCCGGCGTGCTGAACGTGGTGACCGGAAGCGACCGGATCGCCCCCTGGGTGACCCGGCACCCACTCGTCCGCAAGATCAGCTTCACCGGCTCCACGGCGACCGGCCGCAGGATCGCGCAGGCGGCGGCCGCGTCGTTCACGCCGCTGACGCTGGAGATGGGAGGCAACGATCCGGCCGTCGTCCTCGATGACGCCGACGTCCGGCACACCGCGGACCGGCTCTTCGCCGCCGCCTTCGACAACTGCGGCCAGGCTTGTGTGGCCCCCAAGCGGGTCTACGCCGACCGGCGCATCCACGCCGACCTGGTCGACGCGCTCGCGGAGCGCGCCCGCGCGGCGCGCATCGGCGACGGCATGGACCCCGAGACCGAGTTCGGCCCCCTCAACAACCGCGCTCAGCGCGACCGGGTCGCCGACCTCGTCGAGGACGCCGTCGACCGCGGCGCCACCCTGGTCACGGGCGGCAGGGCGCCGGCGGGCCGGGGCTGGTTCTACGAGCCCACCATCGTGACCGGCGTCTCCAACGGGATCCGTCTGGTGGACGAGGAACAGTTCGGCCCTGTGCTGCCGGTGATGAGCTTCGACGGCATCGACGAGGCGGTACGGCTCGCCAACGACACGTCCTTCGGTCTGGGAGCGTCGGTGTGGGGCGCCGACACCGCCCGTGCGAGCGACGTGGCGCGGCGGCTGGAAGCGGGCAACTGCTGGGTGAACACACACGTCGCCCTCGCTCCGCACCAGCCGTTCGCCGGCTGGAAGTCCAGCGGGGTGGGCATCGAGGGCGGACACTGGGGGCTGGAGAGCTTCAGCGCCGTCCAGCTCGCCTACCGGACCGACCTCTGATGGCCGCCTCCGACGGCATGGCCACATCCGACGGCGCGGACCACACCCCGCCCACCCCGCTCAAGCCCCCGCCCGCCCCGCTCACGTCCCCACCCGCGCCGCTCATGTCCCCACCCGGCACGGCGCCCCCGCAGACCGACCCCGCGACGCGCCGCCCGGCGAGAGACGGCGGTCGCCGAGCGTCGGCGGTGATCGCGATCGCCTGCGCAGGGCAATTCCTCGTCGTCCTCGACGTCTCCGTGGTCAATGTGGCGCTGCCCTCCTTGAAGACCGGACTCGGGCTGTCCGACGGAGGGCTCCAGTGGGTGCTGAACGCGTACGCGATCGCCTTCGCCGGCTTCATGCTGCTGGGCGGCCGGGCCGCCGACCTGTTCGGGCACAAGCGGGTCTTCCTCGTCGGGCTCGGCCTGTTCACCGCGGCCTCGGTCGCCGGCGGGCTGGCGGAGACGGACTGGCAACTGCTGGCCGCTCGTGTCGTCCAGGGCCTGGGCGCCGCGGTGCTCTCCCCCACGACGCTCACCATCGTGATGTCCGCCGTCCCGCCCGGACCGGCCCGGCTCCGTGCCGTGGCCACCTGGTCCGCGGTGGGAGCCGGCGGCGGCGCGGCGGGTGGACTGGTCGGCGGTGTGCTGACCGACCTGCTCTCCTGGCGCTGGGTATTGCTGATCAACGCTCCCATCGGCGTGCTCGTCCTCGTCGCGGCCGTCCTGTGCCTCCGGGAGAGCCGGACGGCCGGGGGCCGGCGCCTCGATCTGACCGGCGCCGTCCTGGTCACGGCCGGGAGCGCCGCCATCGCGTACGGCGTGGTCCAGTCGGAGCGGACCGGCTGGACAGGGGCTGCCGCCATTGGGGCGCTGCTCGCCGGAACCCTGCTGCTGGCCGCCTTCGTCACCGATCAGGCACGCGCCCGCGAACCGCTGATGCCACTGAGGATCTTCCGCTCACGGGCGGTGTCGGCCGCCAACGCCGGCGTCTTCGTCCTCGGTTCGGCGTCCTTCGCCTCGTGGTTCTTCGTCACCGTGTACGCGCAGGGGGTGCTGGGCTACAGCCCTCTCGAGGCCGGTCTCGCCCTCGCGCCCAGCGCGCTGAGCATCGTGCTGGGCTCGAAGGCGGCGCCCCGTCTCATGTCCCTCCTGGGCATGCGCTCGACAGCGGTGCTGGGCACCGTCGTGGCCGGCGTCGGCTACGTCCTTCAGTCCCTCATGACCGCCGACGGCTCGTACGCCACGACGCTGCTGGGTCCCGGGATCGTGATGATGACGGGCATGGGCGTGGCGCTCACCCCGCTCGCCGCGCTGGCCACCAGCGGCGTCGACGCGGCGGACGCCGGTCTCGCCTCCGGCATGGTCAACATGTCCCGGACCATGGGAGGCGCGCTGGGGCTGGCCGTCCTGTCCACGATCGCGGCGGCGAGAACCGCCGGGAGCGGTACGGCCCAGGACCTGACCTCCGGCTACGCCCTCGCGTTCCGTACCGCGTCGATGGTCCTGCTGGCCGGCGCCGCACTCATGTGCGTGTGGCTGCCCCGCCCCTCGAAGACACCGGATGTATAGGTCTTTCCATTTTAGACCATTTCACGTACCGTGATGTGTCATGGAGACCAGTACAACAGCCGCATCATCGGTCCCGGAGAGTGCCCGCATCCTCATCGAGATCGCGAACAGCCGGGAACTCTCGGTACGCCCGGACCTGCTGGAGGGCCCGCCTGCCGTCGCCTTCCTGCGGGAGCTGTCGCTCCTGCGGGAAGGTGTGCCGCTCGACGAAGCCGCGTTGGAGGATGTCCGCCGGTTCCGTGACGTGCTCAACCGCCTCCTCGTCGACCGCGGCGACGCGGATGCCTGGCAGCGGCTCAACGCGCTCGCGCGGGAAGTCTCCCTCCGGGCGGTCTTCAGCCCCGACGAGGTGGAACTGGTTGCGGAACCCGGCGCCGACCGCCCCGTGGGCGACCTGGTGATCCATCTCCACAGGGTGATCGGCGACGGGAGCTGGCTCCGCGTCCGGCTCTGCGCCAACGACACGTGTGCCGCGGCCTTCTACGACGCGACACGCAGCCGGACCCAGCGCTGGCACTCCTATGCCGACTGCGGAAACAAGAGCAACGTCGCCGCACACAGGGCGCGTGTCCGCTCGGCGGGAACACACTGAGCTTCTTGAGGCCCGGCCCGTCCCGGGTGGCGCAGGGAGGCCCGGGTCTGGTGTCCGGTGGAACGCGCCGAGGCTCGTCGTTTTCCCGGTGGCCGGACGGGTCGTTTTCCCGGTGGCTGGACGGGCACCCGGCAGGTGTCCACAGGGACCGACGTCGACTCGTTCCCCTGCGGGCCGCCCGTCGTGATGTGCCAGGAGGTGCGGATGAACGCGACAGCGGAAGGGACTGTGCGGGTAGGCAGGCGCCGGGTGCCGCTGACCAACCCCGACAAGGAACTCTTCCCGGACGACGGGATCACGAAGG
Organism: Streptomyces sp. NPDC026672; assembly: GCF_040638185.1. Classification (NCBI taxonomy): domain Bacteria; kingdom Bacillati; phylum Actinomycetota; class Actinomycetes; order Kitasatosporales; family Streptomycetaceae; genus Streptomyces; species Streptomyces sp. NPDC026672. The sequence goes on along the minus strand of NZ_JBEZXS010000052.1, from coordinate 39,160 downwards.
CCGAACTCGTCGACTACTACCGCACTGTCGCCCCCGTCATGCTGCCCTTCTTGCATGACCGGCCCCTGGTCATGGAGCGGTATCCCGACGGCTACGGCGGCCGGTCCTTCTTCCACAAGGACCTCCCGGACTACTTCCCCGACTGGATCCACCACCACGAGGTGCCCAAGCAGGGCGGCACGGTGGACATGGCCGTCTGCGACGATGCCGCCACGCTCGCCTATCTGGCCAACCAGGCGTGCCTGACACCGCACCCGTGGCTCAGCCGTACCGACCGCCTCGACCAGCCCGACCGGCTGGTGTTCGACCTCGACCCGCCGACCGCCGACGACTTCGAGACCGTACGGTGGGCCGCGCGCGAGCTCGGCGAATTCCTCACCGGGCTTGGTCTTCGCCCTGCTGTGATGACCACCGGCTCACGCGGACTGCACCTGGTGGTGCTCCTGAACCGCCGCACCGACTTCGACACCGCACGCGCCTTCGCCCGCCGCGTCGCCGATCTGCTCGCCGCCCGCCATCCTGACCGGCTGACCACCGCCGCGCGCAAGGCCGACCGAGGCGACCGCCTCTACCTCGATGTCCAGCGCAACGCCTATGCCCAGACCTCCGTCGCCCCCTATGCCGTACGAGCCCGGCCGCACGCCCCGGTCGCGACACCGCTGGCCTGGAACGAACTCGACGACCCCGACCTCGGACCCCAGCACTGGACGCTGCGCACCCTCCCGAACCGCCTGGCCGAGGTCGGCGATCCCTGGAACGGCCTGGGCCGGTGCCGCCGTTCCCTCGCCACGGCCGTACGGCGCATCGACGCGATCGTGGAGGACGACCGCACGGAGTGAAAGGAGCGAGTGGAGGACGACCGCACCGGGTGAAAGGAGTGAGGCCATCATGCCGACCGCGACGGAACAAGCCAGGGCCGATGCCCTGCTCACCACCCACGGGCAGACCTACGCGCAAGAGGCCGGCGTGAAACTGCGCGACACGCCGCAGCCGCTCTACCAGTTGCTGGTGCTCGCCCACCTGCTCAGCGCACGGATCAGGGCGTCCGTGGCCACGGACGCCGCGCGCGCCCTGTTCGACGACGGGATGCGCAACCCGAAGCGCATGAGCGAAGCCACCTGGCAGCAGCGTGTGGACGCTCTCGGCAAGGGCCACTACCGCCGCTACGACGAACGCACCGCCACCCAGCTCGGCGAGGCCGCCGATCAACTGCTGGAACAGTACGGCGGCGACCTGCGCAAGCTCCGCGAGGCCGCCGGCGGCGACGTCGAGGAATGCAAGCGCCTGCTGCGCGAACTACCCGGCATCGGGCCCGCCGGTGCGGACATCTTCCTGCGGGAGGCCCAGGGCGTCTGGCCCGAGGCCGCGCCGTATTTCGACGCCAAGGCCCTCCAGGGCTCCGCCCGGCTCGGCCTCCCGAAATCACCGAGCGCCCTCGCCCGCCTGGCGAAAGAGAAGGATTACCCAGCGCTTGCGGCCGGCCTGGTGCGATCCGCGCTCGACAAGCGAGTGGCAGAGGACGTCACCGCGCGCGCCGACAGGTGACGGCAGCGGACCACGAAGAACGTAAGTAGCCCGTCCACGGCAGATCCTCGGGATCGAACCCGGCGCCGTGAACAAGAGGTGGATGGGGCGGCGTCATTGAGTGGCTGCGGGTGGGTCTGGAGACACCGCGCAAGCAGCGGCACACCTCGATGGCTAGATCCAGTTCGCCCACCCGAAGGTGAAGAGGTATGCCCGCCGCAGCGCGTCCTCTCCCCGCAGGAACATGACCAGCAGCGTCGCGAGGAACAGCAGGGCAAACGCTCCACCGATGCCAGCACCGACCACGGCTCCTGCGGCAAAGCCCGTGACCACGCTGACCACGATCACAATCCCCAGACCGAAGTTCGCCGCAGGCAGGTCAGCACGAAGCACCTCTCGCACCGCCCCACGAGCCGCCCTCATGTCGGAGACATACCGCTCTCGTGCCGCCGCCGGATCTGCTTCGGGACCCTCAGGCCACTCCTGCACCAAGTCACCCCCTACCTGCTCGAGCCATACTCTCCGCCGGTCCCAAATCGAGCCGCCCGACGGGGACACACCACGAAGCCCCAGCTTCACCGATTATCCACAAACCGGAGCCACCTCAACTCGCCCCGGCGAGGCCACCAGTGAACGCTCTGGGACGTGTCTTCAAATGACATCGGATGGTGGATCAGGGGCGGGTGATACGCCGCCATGAACTGTGCGATGCTGAATGGGAGTTCGTCCGGCCGCTGCTGCCTGCGTCCGCGCGGGGGCGGAAGCGGTTGAACGACCGACGGGTCCGCAATGGGATCTGGCTGCCCGACGGGCCGTCGCGCGTCTGGTTCGGCCGACACCCACCGCCGCATCCCCCGCCGACCTGACAGCCGACCCCTCCCTTCCCCCCAACAGGGCACAGAGAATCTCAGCCCACCACCGGATGGCCAATCCGTACGCGGCGTGGCACCGGTCCGATGGTCACGTCAAGTGACCTTACGTGGCCTGCCAGCTACGACAACAGGTCAACAACCCGCTGCCGAGTGGCTCGCCACGTGTGCCCACCTGGCCAGTCAACGGTGCGCATCGCCTCTGTCAGCCCGCCCCTCGTCCGAAACCGTCCGCAGCCGCGGGCGGGGCCGCCAAAAACCCACCCTTGGCCGCGAGACGGCGTCGGATGGGTCAGGGCGGTCAGGCAATGCGCTCGCAGGCGTAGCCGGCGGTCATGCCAGAAAGCGGAAAGTCGTACACCCACATGCGGCAGCCCCAGGTCTGGCTGCCGTCCGAAATCGTGCGGTAGGAATTGACGGTCGTGTCCTGGGGGCCGCTGCACCAACCAGACACGTGCCACCCGAGATAGGGGGCCGCCTCGGCCGTCAGAGAGCTGCACGAGTACGTGGGGGCGGCGGGAGCGGCGTCGGCCGCCGGGGCAAGCGTGAAGCCCACGGCGAGAGACGCGATCAGCCCCGTGCCCAGGCGAGAAAGCAGTTTCATGAGGGAGCCCTTCTTGTTGTTGACGGAATCTTGTTGCCGGTGGGGTGCGGAAGCCCGGCGATCCGCCGGGCCCCGTCATCCAGCCGGTGGGGCACTTTCGCCACGCCCCGGGCCGAGACTAGAACGAAGGTTGTGGACAAAACGTGGGCGTGAAGTACCGGCCGTCCAGCGGGCGTTGCGCCATGCACGGCCCTGGCACGAACGGTCACCGTGTGATCCCGCGGTAGGGGGACGGGGTGTTGGTCTCGTCGTCGAGGTCCGGTCGAGGCCGGATGGTCAGCGAGCCAGACGCATCGCCGGACAACGGGCCACCGGGTCGTCCCGATCGAGAAGCCGCGGCACGTCGTATCAGGGCTGACAAGCGGCCGAGAGTTGCGCCTCTCCTGGCGCCGTCGGGCATGTCGCCCCGGCGTCGTGCAGCCCCGCGCGCTGTACGCGGTCAGCCGGTCGGCCGGTTTCGCCGGGTGCCAAATCCGGATGCCCGGGTCCGGTCCTGGGCATCGGACACGTCGCACGACCAGGGTGAGCGGACCGCCTGTGTGGCCGGGCTGAACGGGTCCGTCCGGTCGTGGCCCGATAGAACGCTCGGCTCCGGCGGAGCCGTATCCCGTGCGCGGCCCGGCCGGGTTCCGTCCCCGGAGCACGGCCGCTCCCCCGGCTCCAGCCCCGGTTCGACAGGAGACGCCGTGCCGCCCCACTGCGCCCCTCACCCTAGGCGGACACCAGCAGCCGGCCGGGACGGACCTGCTGTTCAGCCCGCAGGCCCTGCACCGGGACGAGGGGACCTACCACAACGTGCTCGCCTTCGATCCTGACCGCTGGGCGGACCGAGACGTGCGCGGGATGCCGCGGGGCACCTATCTGCCGTTCGGGGCGGGCCGCCGGGCCTGTATCGGGGCGGCCTTCGCGCAAGCGGAGATGACCTTCCTGGTCGCCACCGTGTGCCGCCGCCGGCGACTGACGGCCCGACCGCCGCTGGAGCTGACACCGGTGTACCGGGCCGTGTCCCGCTTCGACGACCTCACCTTCACCGCCGAGCCACGCCGTCCAACCCGGTAGTGACCGCCTCCGCCGTGACGACCCCCGTCGCTGTGTGCTGCCTTACGGCGTCGCCGGTACCCCGACACCCGAACGGCGCACACCGGATGCCGTGCTCCGTCCCTTCAGGTATGTCGCCCGTTGGTAGGCGACATACCTGAGACGGAACAGGACTGCCCGGATGCCCGTCCAGTGGCGGGGCCAGTCACATGACAGATGTGGGAGCTGTCCGTTTTCTTCACAATGGAGGACACATACACGACCGCTCCCCCGGCACGACACGGGTGAGGGGCGGTCGGTCCGCGCGAGGGCGAGGCGGCGCACCCGTTCCGGCTCGTCCAGAGCTCACGAGGAGTCCGACCATGGCAGAGGGCACTGAGCACACCCCGGCCACCCCGAGCGTCCTGAACGACCCGCTGCTGAACCACGGCGTCGGGTTCACCGAGGCCGAACGGGAGAGCCTGGGCCTGACCGGACGGCTGCCCGCCGCGGTCCTCACCCTGGAGCAGCAGGCCGAGCGCGCCTACCGCCAGCTGCGGGCCCAGGGAAGCGACCTCGCGAAGAACATCTACCTCGAACAACTCCACGACCGGAACGAGAACCTGTACTTCACGGTGCTCCGCGGTCACCTCCCCGAGCTGCTGCCCATCGTGTACGACCCCACCGTCGGCGAGGCCATCGAGCGCTACTCGCACGAGTACCGCCGCCCGCGCGGAGTGTTTCTCTCGATCGACCGGCCCGACACCATCGAGGAGTCCTTCCGCACGCTCGGCCTCGGCCCGGACGACGTCGACCTGATCGTCTGCTCGGACGCCGAGCAGATCCTCGGCATCGGCGACTGGGGCGTGGGTGGCGTCCAGATCGCCGTCGGCAAGCTGGCCGTCTACACGGCCGCCGCCGGCATCGACCCCCGCCGCGTGATCGCCGTCTCCCTGGACGTCGGCACCGACCGCCAGTCCCTGCTGGAGGACCCGCTGTACCTCGGCAACCGCTTCCCGCGCGTACGAGGCTCCGAGTACGACTCCTTCATCGAGAAGTACCTGAGCACCGCCTCCGCGATGTTCCCGGGCGCCCTGCTGCACTTCGAGGACTTCGGCCCCGGCAACGCGCGCCGCATCCTGGAGCAGTACCGCGACCGGTACCGGATCTTCAACGACGACGTACAGGGCACCGGCGCCATCACCCTGGCCGCCGCCCTGGCCGCCGTGCAGGTCAGCGGCATCCCCATGCGCGACCAGCGCCTCGTCGTCTACGGCAGCGGCACCGCCGGAGTCGGCATCGCCGACCAGCTCCACGACGCGATGGTCCGCGACGGCGCCACCGAAGAACAGGCCACGGACCAGATCTGGCTCATCGACAAGCCGGGCCTGCTCACCCGGGACATGACCGACCTGCGCGACTTCCAGCGGCGCTACGCCCGCGACCCCGGCCAGGTGGACGGCTGGGCGTCCGCCGGCAGCGGCGTCCGACTGCTGGAGACCGTGCGGCACGCCAAGCCGACCATCCTGCTCGGCACCTCCACCGTCCCCGGAGCGTTCACCCGGGACGTCATCGAGGCGATGGCCGCCGGCACCGAACGCCCCATCGTGCTGCCGCTGTCCAACCCGACCTCACGGATCGAGGTCATGCCCGCCGACGTCATCGCCTGGACGCGGGGCAAGGCGCTCGTCGCCACCGGCATCCCGGTGGACCCGGTCGAGTACGGTGGGGTGACCTACCGCATCGGCCAGGCCAACAACGCGCTGCTCTACCCCGGACTCGGTCTCGGCACCGTCGTGGCCGGCGCCTCCCGCGTCACCGACGGCATGCTGCTGGCCGCCGCCGAGGCCGTCGCCGGACAGGTCGATCCCGCCGAGGCCGGTGCCGCGCTGCTGCCGCCGGTCGAGGAGCTGTGGGAGTCGTCCGCCGTCACCGCCGCCGCGGTCGTCCGCGCCGCGATGGCCGAGGGCGTCGCCGAGAACCGGCCCACCGACCCGGAACGGGCGGTCCGTGACCGCATGTGGGAGCCCGGCTACCAGCGCAAGGAGCGTGTGACGGCATGACCTCCCACGACACCGACAGCAGCGCCCCGGTGATCCGTGACGTCCCCATCGGCATCAACGCCACCGGCACCCGCCACGAGACCGACTCGATGGGCGCCGTCGACGTGCCCGCCGACCGCTACTGGGGCGCCCAGACCCAGCGCAGCCTGGTCCACTTCTCCATCGGCGACGACCACATGCCGAAGGCGGTCTACCACGCGTACGGGCACGTCAAGAGGGCCGCCGCCATCGTCAACGGCCGCACCGGGCGGCTCCCCGCGTGGCAGGCCGCGCTGATCCGGCGCGTCGCGGAGGAGGTCGTCGCCGGGGAGCTCGACGACCACTTCCCGCTGTACGTCTGGCAGACCGGCTCGGGCACGCAGTCCAACATGAACACCAACGAGGTCATCAGCAACCGGGCCATCCAGCTCACCGGGGGCGACCTCGGCAGCAAGACCCCGGTCCACCCCAACGACCACGTCAACATGGGGCAGTCGTCCAACGACACCTTCCCCACCGCCATGCACATCGCCGCCGTACAGGCCGTGCACGAGCGGGTGCTGCCCGCCGTCCGCGCCCTCCAGCGGGCCATCGCGGACAAGGCCGACCAGTGGCGGGACGTGGTGAAGATCGGGCGGACCCACCTGGAGGACGCCGTCCCGCTCACCGTCGGACAGGAATGGTCCGGCTACGCACACCAGTTGGAGCAAGCGGCCGAGCGGGTCGCGCACTCGGCCGAGGGACTGCTCGAACTCGCGATGGGCGGCACCGCCGTCGGCACCGGCCTCAACGCCCCGGACGGGTTCGCCGAACAGGTCGCGGACGAGATCGCCCGCGCCACCGGCTACTCCTTCACCACGGCGAGGAACAAGTTCGCCGCGCAGGGCGGGCTGGACGCGATGGTCGGCGCCTCCGCAGGACTGCGGGCACTGGCGGTCCCGCTGATGAAGATCGCCAACGACATCCGCTGGCTGGCCTCCGGACCGCGCTGCGGCCTCGGCGAACTCGTCCTGCCGGCCAACGAACCGGGCTCCTCGATCATGCCCGGCAAGGTCAACCCGACCCAGTGCGAAGCCCTGGTCATGGTGTGCATCCAGGTGCTCTCCGAGGACCAGGCGATCGCCTTCGCCGGCTCGCAGGGCAACTTCGAACTGAACGCGATGCGCCCGGTCATCGTGAACAACTTCCTGCACATGGCGGTGATCCTGGCCGACGCCTGCGACAAGTTCCGCGAGTTCTGTATCGAGGGCGTCGAGCTGAACCGGGAACAGGTCGAGGAGTACATCAACCGCTCGCTGATGCTGGTCACCGCCTTGTCCCCGGCCATCGGCTACGACAAGGCGTCCGCCATCGCGCACAAGGCGAACGACGAGGGCACCACGCTCAGGGAGGCCGCGCTCGCCACCGGCTACGTCAGCGCGGAGGAGTTCGACCGGATCGTCGAACCCGCCGCGATGGCCGGCCTGACACCGCACCGCGCCTAGAGCTCACGATCACTTCTGTCTGGAGGTGTGCGCGCATCACGGATGTCCAGTAGAAATTGCGCCATGCCTACTCACCCTTCCCTCCTGCTCGTCCATGGCGCCTGGCACGGCACATGGTGTTGGCAGCCACTGATCAACCACCTCCCCGGCGTGGACGTTCACACGGTCGCCCTGCCCAGTAGCGGCCCGGACCCCCAGGCCCTCGGAGACCTGTACGACGACGCAGCGGCGATTTCGGCCGCGCTGGAGGCCATAGCCGGCCCCACCGTCGTCGTCGGCCATTCCTACGGCGGCTGCCCCGTGAGCCAGGCCGCCGGCTCGGCGGGTGACGTACGCCGGGTCATCTATCTCACCGCGCTGATGCAGGATGTCGGTGACGCGCTGCTGACTCTGGTGGGCGGGGCGTATCCGCCGGATTGGGACGTGCACGAGGACGAGGAGGGCAAGGAGGAGTACTTCGACGTACACGACCCGCTGCGAGCCCTCTACGCCGACGTGGAGCCGGACCTGGCCGCCCGGTGCGTCGCCCGACTCGGTCATGAGTCGCTGCGCGCCGTGAAGCAGCCACTCACGGAGGCCGCGTGGCGCAGTGTGCCCAGTACCTACATCGTCTGCGAGGACGACGTCGCCATTCCGCCGCCTCTTCAGGAACAGATGGCGGTGCGTGCGGAGCGCGTGCGGCGCATTCGCTCGTCGCATTCCCCGTTCCTCAGCCGCCCCGCGGAACTGGCCGGCCTGCTGCGGGAGGAGATGGCGGCGATCTGAAGGAACGTCGGCGGTGAGGCCCTTGGAACTCGTCAGCAGACTTGTTCGAGGGTGCCGTCGCCGGTGTCGAACAGGCAGCACAGTCCTCCGCCGGCGACGGTGAGGTCGGTGAACGTCTTCCTGATGTTGGCCGACCGCGCGAACAAGCGGCTCATCTCCGACGTCGCTGCCCAGCACTCCACCGATGTGTGGCCGGGGTGCAGATCGGACTCGAACCGGATCGTCGCGTAGATGTACCCGATCCGGATGCGCCCGCCCGCGTCGGGTTCAAGGCCGTTCCTCTGCGCGTACTCCCGCAGCGGGTCATCGACGTCGAACATGAGGGACATGTCGAGTTCGAGTCTGCTGCTCGTGGAGCAGTCGACCGGCTCGCTCTTGAAACGGGACGTGAACGGGAGGACGAGCCGGTCACCGCCGGGCAGGGTGACCTCGAGCGGCGGCACGGCACGGGCCGGTGGCGCCAGCTCGGCCAGATCGGCCAACAGCCTGGCGACGTTCCGAGGAGGCAGATAGATGTCGTAGCTGTAGATCAGCCCCATGTTTCCCCCTGTCCCAGATCGAACCGCACTGTCTCACACCCCGGCCCTCGGGGGCTTGTCGGTTTTGAGCTCGCAGCACGTTCATGAGTGGTCCCTCCCGAGGCGCCGTCGGCAGATCAGACTGCGGGCCAACGAGAGGCAGGCGTCGTGGAGTTCGAGATGTCGCGCCCATCGGACGGGGATCATCTCGCGTGACACGGGCGCGACGGATCTCACCGCGGATCAGCCGGCCCCATCATCGCCACCCGCTGCGGAGCACCGACGGACCCCTCCACCGGCGTGCGGCGACGTAGGACGGCAGGAGGCGCTGCCGGTCGGTGGACGCGCTAGTCGATCGGAGGCTGCGGCAGCTCCGCCTTCCCCTCCTCCATGTGGAACGTGTACGCCAGCGAGTACCAGGGGGCGTCACCATGGGCTCCGGACGGATGCGGTTCCTCACGGCGGCGGAAGTCACCCATGAGAGCGCGGGTGACTCCGAACTGGACGTCCGACTCGAGATGCGGGTCGTCGTCGCAGTACACCTGGGAGATCAGGGTCTTGAAGCCTTCTTTGAAGACCAGGGCGTGCAGGTGCGCGGGCCGGTACGGATGGCGGTTCTGGGCCTTCAGCAGCCGTCCGACGACCGCGTCCGTGGGGATGGGGTACCCGGCCATCCGTACGGTGCGGAACCAGAACCGGCCGTTGTCGTCGGTGGTGAACTTGCCCCGCAGGTTCATGGGTGCCTGGTCCGGGTCCTGGTTCTCGTAGAGCCCGACGGGGGAGGAATGCCAGATGTCGACCTCGGCGCCGGCCACCGGCGTGCCGTGCGGATCGACGACGGTGGCATCGACGTACAGAGGGGCGCCGGGGTCGGGGACCTGACGATCGTTCCCCCGTTCTCGACGCGGGGGGAGTTCATCCGCCAGAACGGACCCAGGAGGGACTGGTTCGTCTCCGTGGCGCCGCCGTCGCCGTTGTTGAGCAGGCAGACCAACGTGGACAGCCCGAGCGAACCCGCCATCAGCACGGCCTCGTTGTGCCGGTCGTCGCTCGCCTGGCCGATCTCGTTGACGAACCGGGCGGCGGCCCTGAACTCGTCCTCGGTGAGGCGCGACTCCCGTACGAAGTCGTGGAGGTGGCTCACCAACGACGTCATGATCTCCCGCAGTCTGGGGTCGCTGGTCCGTTGCATCACCGCCAGCACGGCAGGGGTCACTTCACGGTGATCGTTGAGGATCATTTTCCTCGTTCTTCCGGACGGACGGGCGGACGGGCGGACGGACGGGCGGACTACTGGCGGTGGGGGTCTGTCGCGGAGCCGGCCTGCCGGCCCGGCGACGGTTCAGCGGTCGTGCCGGTGTGCGCGGTCGCGGCCTCGCCACGGCGTTCCTCCAGGGTCCTGCCTCCCGCGCTCCACAGGGACGGGGGCACTTCGGTCAGCACCACACGCACCGTCGAATCCGGTGCGCCGAGGGTGTCCCGGACGGCCTCGTGGACCGCCCGGAGACAGGCCCGAAGGGCTTCGGGGTCGCGGCCGGCGGCCACGGAGATGGCTACGAACGGCATGTCAGCCACCCACCTGAACACGTCCGAGCGAGCCGAAGTCGGCGGCCACGGTGGCGCCCTTCCCCACAGGAACGGCGTCGGTCATGCCACCGGTGAGCACGAGCCAGCCGGCGCGCAGGGAGTGGCCGCGCCTGGCGAGTTGGTTCGCCGCGAACACCAGGGCCAGAGCGGGGTCTCCCAGCACTGCCGCGCCGGTGGCGGCGTCGACGACGATGTTGTCGACCTCCAGGACGCACCGCTCCCGAACGGCGTCGAGGTCCGCGGTCGACCGGGTGACCGAGCCTGTGACGAAGCCCCCTGAGGAGGCGTTGTCCGCGACGACGTCCGGCAGGGTGAAGCGGAAGTCCCGGTACCGGCTGTCGATGATCTCGATCCCGCCCCGGACACATGCCACGGCGCGCAGAGCGTCGGCGGCCGTGATTCCCGGGCCCGTGAGGTCCTGGCCGAGGACATAAACGATCTCCGGCTCCGCTCGGGGATGGATGTACCGGTCCATCGGCAGCGGTTCCCCCGCGGGGAGGACCATGGCATCCGTCAGCCAAGCGGTGAAGGGGCTGTCCACGCCCATCCGCCGCTGCTTGGCCCGGGAGGTGAGGCCGAGCTTCACTCCCACCACCGTCTCGCCCCGGGCCTGACGCAGCCGCAGTGTCTCGTCCTGTATCGCGTACGCGGTCTCAAGATCCAGGTCCGGCCATTCCTGTGTCACCGGATCACCGTCGACTACGGAGTCCTCCCGCTCCAGCAGTGCTGAATGAGCCGCTGTACGAGCTGGCCCACCTGGGCCACGCCGAACTGTTCACCCCGGTGTACGAGGAGAGTCTGGCGTTCTTCGTCGACGTCTACGGACTGGACCTGGTGGCGGAGGCCGGCCAAAGCGCCTACTTGCGTGCGTGGAGCGACCACGACCTGACCACACTGAAGCTGACCGCCGCCGACCGCGCAGGGCTCGGTCATGTCGGCTGGCGCACGGTCAGTCCGCAGGCACTGGATCGTCGTGTCGCGGCGTTGGAGGAGCGCGGCGTCACCGGGCAATGGATCGACGGCGACGTGGGGCACGGCAAGGCGTACAGGTTCCGTGCGCCGAGCGGGCAGCTGATGGAGCTGTACTACGAGACCGAGAAGTACCGGGCGGCCGCCGGCAAGGCGTCGTATCTGCCCAACCAGCCGCAGTCCTCGGTCAGCCGGGGTGTCGGCGCCGCCCGTATCGACCACATCAACGTCCTGGCCCGGGAGGTCCCGGACGCGCGGAGGTTCATGTGCGACACGCTCGGCTTCAAGCTCCGTGAACACCTGGTACCGCCGGGTCAGCCCGAGGTCGGCGCCTGGCTGAGCCTGATGAACAAGGCCCACGACCTCGCCATCACCCGCGAACCGGCCGACACCACCGGCCGGCTGCACCATCTCGCGTACGCGGTGGAGAACCGTTCGGACGTGCTCCGGGCCGCCGACGTCTTCTGCGAACTGGGTACCCCGATCGAGTTCGGGCCCGCCAAACACGCGCGGACCCAGGGCTTCTTCCTGTACGTCCTGGAGCCCGGCGGCAACCGGATCGAGATCTTCTCCGGCGGCATCCACATCTTCTCGCCCGACTGGGAACCGGTCACCTGGACCACCGAGGGCGAGGGCCGGTCGACGGGCTGGGGCCTGGCCGTGCCGAACAGCTTCCACACCCATGCCACTCCGACGCTGCCGTAATGATCCGCGCCGGACGGACAGGGGCCGCCAGCAGCATCGGGGCCGGTGGACTCACCCCTCTCGTCGAGCGGCAGCTCGAGAACAGACCGCTGTCGGGCATCCTGTTCGCCCTGTCCGCCGAGCCCCGGGCTTCGACCGGCCCCTGCGCCCGCCCGTGGTCGGAGCACGGACCGGTCGAAGGTCCCTCGGAGGTGGCGCAGGCCGGGCCTCGGGGCCCGGGACGTGCTAGGGGAAGTTGACGGTGGCGTCGGTGGAGATGGAGACGACGACCGAACCGGCGGTGTCGGCCGTGAACGTGTCGACCGCGGCGATCTGCTTCCCCCAGCGTTCGACGAGTTCGGTCTGCGTCGCCTTGGCGATCTCGTCGATCCAGACCTTCTGGGCGGCCCAGGCGTTCTCCGCCTCCACGCTCGCGGCGGCCTCGGAGAAGGAGATCGCCGACATGTTCTTCTTGACGGTGTTCCAGAAGTCGACGAAGAACGCCCGGGACTGCTTGACGTCCGCGCGGGTGCCGGTCCGGTAGACGTGGCCGCCGACGTAGGTGTCGAAGTCGAGTTCGAGGATGGCGTCGTGGCCCAGCAGGATGCCCGGCAGGTAGTCGGCGTTGCCCCAGCCCCGGTAGGGCGCCCAGCCGGGCATGACCACATCGGTCATGACCGCGAGACGCTGCCGTGGGAAGTAGGTGAGGATGTTGCCGGCCTCGTGGTTGGCGCCCGGGTAGATCAGGCGGATCTCCTCACCCCCGATGTACAGGGTGTTGTACCTGCCGCTCACGACCTTTTGCGGCATGGGCCGCGCGGGGTCCTTGTGCAGCGCCAGGATGGTGGCGCAGTCGGCGTGCGCGATGCGGGTCACGTTCGGGAAGTCGGTCACCGCGCCCACGTGGTCCAGGTGGGAGTGGCTGTAGATGAAATGCGTTACCGGCTTGGCGGTGACCGACGCAATTGCCTCCTTGAGCTTTCCGCTGGAGGCCGGCGGCGCGTCCACGAGCACTACGCCGTCCTGGGTGACGACGAACACCGACTGCACGAATCCGGTGACGACGACGTACGCATTGCTGCCGACGCGCTGAATACGGTAGCCCTTGCCGTTGTCTGGCAGTGGCTTCGCGTTCGGCGGAAGGGGCAGGAAAGCGGGGGTCCCGGCTGCCGCGGCAACCGCGTCACGGCCGTTCGTGTCCTGGTCCGACGGCGTGGCGGCTGACACGTTGTCGCCGTCCACCGCGAGCGTGAGTGCGCCGGCACCAGCCGCAGCGGCGACGGCGGCGCTTCCGCCGCGTATGACGGTACGACGGTTGACCATAATGGTCCTCTGATTCGAGTGGTGGGCTGCATTGGCCGGCCGCAGCCGAGATTAGGGGCCGCTCAGATTTCCATCAAGTTTTTCAGAAAGGTCTCTTTTTAATGACCGGGTCACCTCGAAGTGACTCGGTCATCAGCAGATGACAAGGTTACGAAAGATTACTTCCCGAGCCATTCGATAAACCACGCTCGCTCGCCGCACCGGACGATCGTACACATATCCACTTTGTCAGGGAATCATTGAAAAGTGAGAATTTGGCCCGCTGGGGGCGACAAGGGAATTCTGACCAAAGCCGGGCAGGTCGAAACAGGGCGTTGTAGGCTCACCACGTGAGTGCAGCACTTCGAAAAGAAGCAGACATTTACGGCATGGGCACGCCGACGCGAGAGGCCCTCGACCGGCTCGCCAGCCGATGGACCGTGCTCATCACGTCCGCTCTCGAAGACGGGCCCACGCGGTTCAACGACCTCAAGAACCGACTCGGGGTGAGCGCTCAGGTGTTGACCCGGACACTGCGCGAGCTCGAGAGGGACGGCCTGATCACTCGCGTCATCTACGCCGAGACACCGATTCGCGTGGAGTACGAACTCACGCCCCTGGGCGGGACCATGTGCCCGGTCGTCCGCGAGATCAGGCAGTGGGCGGAGCGCATGGCTCCCGCCATCGGCGAGGCCCGGGAGGCGTACGACCAGCGGGACACCCCGATCCAGCTCTGACCCGACGGCGCAGCCCTCCGGCGCCGTATGCCTACGGCGGCGGTCCTTTGGCGCGGCTCCTCACGACGCGATGCGCGAACGCCTGGCGCCTTCCTCCCATGTGGCCACAACTCGAAGAAAGAGGAACCGCCTTGATCAGCCGACGCCGGTTCACCCTGCTGAGCGCATCCGCCGCAGCAGTCTCGACGGCTTCCGTCCCCGCGGTCCAGGCGGCCGGGTCGCGACGCCGCACCCCTCGGGTACGCAATGTCGTACTGGTCCACGGCGCCTACGCGGACGGCTCCTCGTGGGGCAGGGTGATCCCCTTGCTGCAACGCGCGGGCATGAACGTGACCGCCGTGCAGAACCCTCTGACCTCCCTCGCCGACGACGCTGCCGCGACGAGGTTCGCGCTGGCGCGGCAGGACGGCCCCACCCTCCTCGTGGCCCACTCCTACGGCGGCACCGTGATCTCCGAAGTGGGACTCGCCGACAACGTCGCCGGACTCGTCTTCGTCGCCGCACGGGCTCCGGAGGCCGGGGAGGACTTCGCCGCCCTGGCGGCCGGGTTCCCCACCCCGCCGGTGTCGTCGGGCATCGTGACGTCCGGCGGTTTCAGATGGCTGAGCGAGGACGCCTTCCTCCGGGACTTCGCCAACGGAGTACCTCGCGCGGACGCCCTTGCGCTCTACGCCGCTCAGGGACTGCTGTCCACGGCGCCGCCGACCACGAGCGTGGCCGCGTGGCACGAGAAGCCGTCCTGGTACGCCGTCTCGAAGGACGACAGAACCATCAACCCCGATCTGGAACGGTTCATGGCCCGGCGCATGAAGGCCGAGACCATCGAGGTGGACGCGGGGCACCTGTCCCTCGTCTCCCGTCCCGACAGGATCGCCCGGCTCATCCTGACAGCGGCCACCGCGGTCGGCTGAACCCTCACCGGCCGACCCGTCCGATCACGGCTCCGACCGACCGCCGGAGCACCGCGGACAGTCACATGACCGATGCGTCCCGTACGTACCGTCGCGCAGCCTGTCGTGACAGACAGTTCTCAGGTGCACGTTCGGAATGAGGGAGGAATCGTGTCCGTGACGTTCGCGCCGCACGTCGGTCGCGCACCCGACGGTCCATGGGCCCGCGCCGGCCGCCGCTGGGGGTGGCTCGCCGTTCTCGTCGTCGGTCTGCTGCTGTTCTGGGCGATCCACGCGGCTCTGGTGTCGACGCAGAACCCGAATCTGGTGCCCGCTCTCCTCTTCTTCGGCGCGACGCTGATCCCGGCGTCGTTCGTCGCGTTCGTAGCGGGCCGGCGCCTGGACTTCGGCGTGGGCCTCGGAACGGTGGCCGGTACGGCGATCGTTGGCGGTGCGCTCGGTGTCACCACGGCCGGTGTGCTGGAGTACCGCACTCTGATGCTGCTGGACGTGATGCCCATGATCGCCGTGGGCGTCATCGAGGAGGCGGCCAAGCTCATCGTCCCGGCATTGTTGCTGCTCGTGATCCGCGACCGTCACCCCGGCGACGGGCTGTTGGTGGGTGTCGCCTCGGGCGCCGGTTTCGCCGCGTTCGAGACCATGGGGTACGCCTTCGTCGAGCTGATCCGGTCGAGTGGCGATCTGACGGACGTGGACCATCTGCTCGTGATCCGGGGCCTGTTGAGCCCCGCGGCTCATATGGCCTGGACCGGGCTCACGGCCGCCGCACTGTGGGCCGCCGCCGCACGGGGCCGGCGCCGCCGTTCGGTGGGACTGTTCGTGCTGGTGTACGCCGTCGCGGTTGCCCTGCACGCCGCGTGGGACAGCTTCGACACCGACCTTTCGTACATCGTGCTGGCCGTCATCAGTCTCTCCCTGCTGATCGCCGCAACCCACCGACTGGCCTCCCGCAGGGGGCAGTTGGAGAACCGAGCGTTCCACCCCGAGGAGGGCTGATCATGACGGCGAACGCGGAACCCACTCCCCTGGTCGACGTGCACGCCCACTTCCTGACCCCGCGCTATGTGCAGGAGGCGCGGGACGCGGGGAACGACCGTCCCGATGGCATGGCCGCCTTCCCCACCTGGGACGCGTCCGTGCACCTGGAGCTGATGGACGAGTGGGGCGTGGCGACGTCACTGCTGTCGATCTCCTCTCCCGGCGTCCACTTCGGGGACGACGCGGCATCCCGCTCACTGAGCCGACACGTCAACGAGGCCGGGGCCGAGATCGGACGCCGGAACCCGGCCCGCTTCGGCCACTTCGCCTCGCTCCCGCTCCCGGACGTCGACGGCGCCCTCGCGGAGCTGGAGTACGCGATGGACCAACTCGGCAGCGACGGCGTGACGTTCGAGACCAACGCACACGGCATGTACCTGGGGAATCCGCGTCTCGAACCGCTGCTCGAAGAGCTGAACCGCCGGCGGACACCGGTCTTCGTGCACCCGACCTCGCCGCCGAACCAGCAACAGGTCGCACTCGGCCGCCCCCGGCCCATGCTGGAGTTCATCTTCGACTCCACCCGCACCGTCAGCGACCTCGTCTTCAGCGGTCACCTCGCCGCGTACCCGGACATTCCATGGGTGTTCACGCACGGAGGCGGCGTACTGCCGCTGCTCACCGACCGGATGGAGCTGTTCCGCAGTGTGTTCGCCGGGGACAGCGACCCCAACGGGACCGCTCCGCCCATCGGCCCGGTCCCGGACCAGGTCCGCCGGCTCTGGTTCGACATGGCGGGCACACCGTTCCCGCACCAAGTACCCGCGCTGACCGCGGCGTTCGGCTCCGAGCGGCTGCTGTACGGCAGTGACTACTGCTTCACGCCCGCGGTGGGCACCAAGGCGCAGATCGCATCCGTCGACGCCGCTCCACAGCCGGACGGCGACACCTGGCGAGCCCTCACCACGCGCAACGCCCGCCGCTTGTTCCCCCGCCTGGACACGGACTGAGGACGGCACGACCTGACAGTGACACCGGGTTCGACATCGTCCGCGGGCTTCAGATCTGCCGCAGAGTCCCCCGGTGCAGTTCCGCGACGCGTCCGTCGGGGGTGTCGTAGGTCCAGAAGGCGTCGACCGTCATGGTGTCGAGGTTCATGGCGTGTGCTGATGGGCCCGGACGACGGTGGAGTCGATCTGGACCAGCTGGTCGATCCCACCGGCGGCATCCACCCGGGCCTGGATCTGTTGCAGGGCCCGGGTGGACACGCCGTCGATGGCGCAGCGGCGGAAGCGGGTGTAGACCGTCTGCCACGGGTCGTAGCGTTCCGGAAGCTCACGCCACGAGATACCGGTGCGGATCTTGTGGACCATGCCGTTGATGGCTTGCCGGCCCTCCACACGCGGCCTGCCCGTGGCGGCCCGCGGTGTCAGCGGAGCGAGCAACTCCCGCTACTGGTCCGTGAGTTCATGGCGGCATATCACTCCACCACGATCCACCACCCGATGATCCTCGGAGACCGATCCTAGAAGTGCCGCAGGCGCAGCTGGAGCTGGCAGCCCCCGGAACGGCCATCGGCATCGATCTTCACCGTGAGCGGAGTGCCGGCGAAGGCCGAGCGGTACTGGCCTGCGGGCTGAGCATCCGGGCACTGGCCCACGTCGCCGTCGGCGTAGAACTGGACGTCGAGGACGATTCTGCCGGTCACGGCGAAGGTGAGGTTGCACCACCCGGGCTGGTTGTCAGTGTCGACCCGGACGGCCTGCCCGAACACCGGGATGGGAAAGATCGGCGCCGAGTAGGGGCCCCGCGCGCTCCCGCACTGAGAGGCAGCGTCGCTGGTGCTGGGCTGGAGTGAGTAGCTGATGGAGGAACCCGCGAGCGTGCTGTCCGGGTCGTAGACGCCGAACGCCAGTTGGCAGCCGCCGGCGCGGTTGTCGGTGTCGAAGCGGATGGCCTGCGTCCAGTCCGGCGAGGCGGCCCACTGCTCACCCGTCGCCCCGCCGCACTGGCCCGCATCACCGTCGGCGTTGAACTGGATGCCGAGCTGGGGAGCGGCGGCGAGCGCGGCCGTTTCCGTCGCGTACGCCGCTGTACCGGACAGACCAGTGACCATGAAGACGCCTGCGACCAGAACGCCGGCCAGCGATCTGAGACGTCCGGTCTTCCATAAACCGCTCATACGAGAGTCTCCTCGATGATCCGTGGGTGCGACGGCCGGTCCGCCGCACAGTTGTCGAATGCGGACCGGCCGGCACGCCTGGCTGGTCCAGACTGGAGTATGAACCACTGACACCGTGCTCATATCGCCGTGAACACGCCATGTTTTGAGCCCCGGCCAAGGCCTGCTCACCCTGCCGCCGCGGCTGCCGCGGTCACTGTGATCTGACGTCGCCGGCCGCGGATGACGACCTCCGGGCGGAGCGGACCATCCATGTCTGCATCTGACATAGATCCGTCATTGCAGACATGCGGACGGAGCCCGACCATAAAGGCATGGAAGCAGAGCCGATGGACAATCTGCTGCCTCCGCCTGGACGACCGCGTCATGAGATCCCCTGTCGGACCGTCCCGCGAAGCCGCCCGGTGCCCAACCTGCCAACTGTCCGACCGGAAGAACCACCTTCATGCCCCACAACTTGCTCCCGCCGGAGCTCGGCCCCTGGCCAGACACCAGTGCCGCGCACGCCGCCGTCGATCTCATCACCGCGCACGAACCCGTCTACCTGGTCCACCACAGCATCCGCAGCTATGTGTACGGCCGTCACTTCGCGCAGGCACAAGGCCTGCGACCGGATGTCGACTACAGCGACGAACTGCACTTCCTCGCTGCCGTGCTGCACGACATCGGGCTGACGGACCAGGCCGACGGATCGCAGCGGTTCGAGGTCGACGGTGCCGATCGTGCCGCCGAGTTCGTGCGGTCCCAAGGGTTCTCGCAGGACGACGCCGAGATCGTCTGGGACGCCGTCGCCCTGCACACCTCGGCAGGCATCGCGGACCGTAAGCGGCCCGAGATCGCGTTCACACACCGGGGCATCACGGCCGACATCTTCGGTCTCGACGCGGAGCACCTCGACCACAACCTCGTGGAGGCAGCTAACCGTCATCTCCCCCGGCTGGCACTGCCCACGCGTCTGATGGCGGACGTCGCGCGGCAGGTGGCGGCCAATCCCGCCAAGTTCGTGCCCTTCACCTTTGTGAGCGGCGCGGTTCAGTACGCCGCGCCGCATCTGTCTGTTCCCGACACGCGGGCCATCCTCTCGGCCAGCCACTGGGCCGACGCCGATTCCGCAACAGCCTGAACCGCGGCGACGTGCATGCTCCTGGCCCGAAGATGTTCATCTTCCTGCGCCCGAGCGACGGGGCGCAGGGGACGTCCCCGGTGAAGCGGCGCCGGCGCCGTCCTGGTCTTCGGTGCCGGCGCCGGCGCCGGCGAGGCTAGTGGGACGTGGCGGACTGGCCGGCCATCAGGTGCTCCACGAGGGCCAGCAGCACATCGCGGCTGTCCGTCCGGTCGCGGGCGTCGCAGAGCACCAGCGGCACCTGGGGGTCGAGAGCGAGTGCTGTGCGGATCTCCTCCGTGGTCCTGTCCCGGACGCCGTGGAAGCAGTTCACGCCGACGACGAAGGGGATGCCACGGCTCTCGAAGAAGTCGATCGAGGCGAAGCTCGAATCCAGCCGCCGGGTGTCGACCAGGACCACCGCCCCCATCGCCCCGTTGACCAGGTCGTTCCACATGAACCAGAAGCGTTCCTGGCCGGGGGTGCCGAAGAGGTAGACCACGAGGTCGCCACTGATGGTGATCCGCCCGAAGTCGAGTGCGACGGTGGTCGTGAACTTGCTGTTCAGACCGTCCAGGTCGTCGACGCCGACACTGGCCCGGGTCAGGTATTCCTCGGTGTGCAGCGGCGCGACCTCGCTCACCGAACCGACCAGAGTTGTCTTCCCGACGCCGAACCCGCCGGCAACCAGAATCTTCACCGCCAGGGGGGCGGTGTCCGCATGGTCCGCCGTACGGTCCGAAGCACGGCCGGACGCGTGCTCAGAGCTTGCGTAGTCCATCTCTCACCGCCTCGAGGATCGCCATGTCAGAGAGTTCGCCCTGCGCGGTGAACGGCTGTGGCGAACGGGCCCACACCTGCCCCGCGTCGAGCAGATCACCGATGAGGATCTTGGTCAACGCCACCGGGAGGCCCAACTCGGCGGAGACTTCCACAACCGCTTTGGACTCCCGGCACAGCGTGAGGATCGTGCGGTGCTCCGGTTGCATCCTGCGCACCGCGAGCGTTGCTTGCGTGGTGCCCTCGGGCACTGTTGTCACCAGGGTGATCAGTGTCAGATCCGCTCGCTCGGGGCTGGTACGCCCGCTGGTGATGGTGTACGGACGGACCAGTTGCTCGTCGGCGTCATCGTCGTCGAACACCTCGGTCCAATGCCTCATCCGGCTCTCCCGGAATTGTCCGGAGTACGCGCGTCGGTGCCCAGCCGCTGACCGACCTGCTGGACCAGGGTGTGCATCGCAACGCTCATCAGCTCGGCGTCGACGTCCTGGGAGGCGATCACCGCCAGGTGGGTACCGCGGCCGGCGGAGATCACGAACAGCCACAGGCCGGCCATCTCGACGATGACCTGGTGCACCGGGCCGCCGCCGAAAAGCTGACCGGCGCCGCGGGCGAGGCTCTGCTGACCGGTGGCGATCGCGGCGAGCCGCTCCGCGTCCGAGCGTTCGATGGTCTGCGAACGACTCATCACCAGGCCGTCGTCCGAGAGCAAAATGGCGTTCAGGGTCCCCGTCACCTGGTCGACCAGGCCGTCCAGAAGCCAGTCCAGGTCCACATTGGTGGCCGTCGTTCGCTGCGTCATTCTCGATCATCCGTCCTAGAAAAGCCAGGCGAGTCGGGCGAGGTGGGCACTTCACCGTTGCCGTCGCTGTAGCCATCACCATTGCCATTGGCATAGCCGGTGCCGTAGCCATGGCCGGTGTCATAGCCGTGGCCGGTGTCGTAGCCCGTGGCGTAACCGCCGCTGTCACCAGCGCCGTTGTCGAAGTCCCCGCGGACGCCACCGTCGCCGAAATCGCTGCCGAATCCTCCTGCGCCGCCGCCGTCCGAGCTGTTTCCGCCCCGGGCCAGCCGGGACTGCCGCTGGAACGCGCCGATCGTGGCCCCGGACCGGCTGGGCCGGTCGGGAATGGCCCAGGGGGCCGGCTCGTCCGGAGTCTCCGACTCCGCGGGGAGCTGGAGTTCGGGCGCCAGACTGGCCTGGCGGACCCGCTGGGGCAGCGGCCGCGCTTCAGTGGGCCCGGACGGGGATTCCTCGATCTCCTCCGGAGACCGAGGACCGGGGGCGGTGATGTTCGCCATCGCGTGTCCCCTGGCGCGGAAGGGCAACTGCCCTTCCTTGTGCGGCGCCCGCGGGCCGACACCGGCGGCGTGCCGGTGCGGTTTCGGACCCGTCGGGAGCGGCGGGCGTGCCGGGGGGAACGCGACCGGCTCGGGCGCCGTGTCAGGCTGTTCCACCACCACTTGTTCCGGCAGCAGCACGATCACCCGGGTGCCGCCGAAAGCGGACGGCCGCAGCTCCACCCGCAGGCCCAGGCCCGCCGACAGCCGGGCGACCACGTACAGACCGAGCCGTACGTCATCGGCCTGGGTCATCACATCGAGCTGCGGCGGCGACTCCATAAGGGCGTTGGCGGCGGCGTACTGCTCGGGTTCCATGCCCAGGCCGCGGTCCTCGATCTCGACCGCGATGCCCCGGCTGACCATCACGGCCCGTACCTCGACCGGGGTCGGCGGTTTCGAGAAGACGGCGGCGTTCTCCATCAGCTCCGCCAAGATGTGCGCGAGCGGGCCCACCGCCCGCTCGGACACCCAGGGCTCGCCCTCGACCTCGATGGAGATCCGGTCGTAGTCCCTCACCTCGCTCTGCGCGGCGCGCAGCACGTCCATCAGCTGCACCGGCTTGCGCCAGCGGCGCTGCGGCTGGCCGCCGCCGAGGATGACCAGGTTCTCCTCGTAGCGGCGGAGCCGGGCGGTGAGGTGGTCGAGGGCGAACAGGCCGTTCAACAACTCCGGGTCGTCGTGCGTGCGTTCCAGCTCGTCCAGCTTGCGCAGCTGAAGGCCGATGAGGAGCTGGGTGCGGCGGGCGATCCGCTGGAGCAGACGCTCGAAGCCGCGGTGCTGGTCGGCCTGGCGCACGGCGGTATACACGGCGCTGCGGCTGGCGGCGTTCAGGGCCCGCCCGAGCTCGCCGAGTTCATCGGGAGTGGGCTCGACCAGCCGGACCTCGCCGTCCACGTCGACGTTCTCGCCGCGCTCCAACCGGGCCACCACATCGGGCAGTCGCTGCTGGAGTTCCACGGCTTCCCCGCGCAGGGCGTAGATGCGCCGGCGCAGCGTGACGGTCAGGCGCCAGCTGGTGAGGATGACCAGGATCACGGCGAGCAGGCCGATGGCACTGACGATGACGAGGGTCTGCCGGAGCTGGCTGACGCTGTCGGCGGCGACCTTGTCGACGTTCGCCACCCGCACGTCGACCAGGTCCCGCAGCATCGGGTAGTTGGCGTCCACCGAACTGCGCCACTGCGAGTGGATCCGGCCGAGCACCAACTCGCCCTGCGAGTGGTGGGGACCGGCGACGATGATCTGCTTCTCCAGATCCCGCTGGGTCGCCCATGACTTGGCGGTCGTCAGCTTCTTGTACGTGTCGCGTTCGTCATGGGTGAGGCTGAGAGCGGCCCGTTGGAGCAGGTAGTTCTGAGCGCCGACGGCATCGACGAACACGTCGTACTCGGCGACCGTCAGATGCCCCGTCTCCCAGTCGCGGCCGAGCAGGGCGTCCTCGCGCCCGATCATGTCGATGACGCCGTAGAGATCGACGCTCGTGTGCGCCAGGAGCGTCACATCGGCGTTGCTGGTGCGGCCCAGCGCGGTGAAGACGGTGAGCAGGGAGTCGACGGTGCCGTTGTAGTAGTCGAATGCCGCCTTTTCGTCGGCTGACCCCGTGTCCACCGCCTGGCGCTGCATAGAGATCTTGTCAAGGTCGTGCGTGGTGTCGCTGAGGGCCCCGCTGAGTCCCTGCTGACCGTGCGAGGTGCTCTCGGCCGCCACCGAACGGAAGTCCGCTATGGCCTTGTCGGTCACTTTGCGCGCGGCGACCAGCTGACCACGGGTGCTGTTGCCGGGCTCGGCCTGTGCCTCCGCGGTGATCCGCCGCTCCTTCTGGAGGGACTGGAACAGGAGGAACGAAGGCCGGCTCAACGAGACGGTCAGGTTCCCCTGGGTCCTCTCCGCCTGCCAGCTGGTGGCCAGCTGATACGTGCTCAGACCCCACAGGGGTGCGAGTGCGAGGCTCGGTACGACCACAAGAATGATCAGAACAGTACGCAGGGGCAGTCGACGGGGACTGCCACCTGATCCGACCGCCCCTGAGGGAAGGTTGTTCGACATCGAAGCAGGGGCCGAGGCCTGGTCCTCAACGGCCGTGATTCTGGTTCCCCCGCCACCGAACCTTCCCAATCTGGTCATTTTAGGGACACTCCCCTCGCCATGCGGCGCATCCATGAGGAAAAATCGCCAAATCCCAGCGACTAGATGGCTGATAGTAGCCACTATCCTCGCAGTCTGTAGGCCTTTCGTCGCACTCTGCGGAACTGGTATCCCAGGGTTCACTTCCGGCAGGGTTCGGTCGGGTTCATACGCCGCTCCGCCGGACCCGGCACCTCAACCACCGACGAATGGGCCGACATCGCCGGCCACCGGGCCGGTCCATGATCGTCGGCAGACTCTACAACAACGTCAGGTGCTGCGAACAGCACTGAGGTTGCGGTTCGGGCGCAAGGACGGCGGCGCAGCGGCATCGGTGGTCGGTATGTACAAGACGGGGCCGGGCCGCCGGGAATTGCCGTCCGTTGCGTTGACCGCCATCTGGCGTTCATACCTGACTCACCGCGCCTGTCGACCTTGCTTCCTAGCGTCCGTGAGTGCGCGCGCACCACTGACCTGCCGCAGCCCGCTGTCAGGTTCGGAGCGCTGCTGTCCGGTCGGTGTTCGACTGAACCCGACGACGTGAAAGGCCCCTGGAATGTCTGAAGAACCCAAGCAGACTCGAATCTCTCGTCGCAACGCGCTCGGCCTGTTCGGCGCGACGGTGTCCGGCGCCGCCGCCGGGCCACTGGTCCTCGGTGCCGGAACCGCCGAGGCGGTCCCCGCGCAGTCGGAGGTCACCGGTCTCACCACCGGCTCGGCCACCACCCCCGTCCAGGGCCTGCACCTGACCTTCGGCGCCGACCCGCGCAGCCAGATGGTCGTCTCGTGGGTCACCGACGCGGCCGTCAAGAATCCGCGCGTCGTCTACGGCACGCTGAGCGGCGGCTTCGGATCCACAGCGCACGCGAAGACCAAGACCTACGTGGACGGCACCTCCGGGCGGACCGTCTGGGTCCATCACGCGCTGATCAGCAAGCTCAAGGCCGACACCGACTACCTGTACGCGGCCCAGCACGACGGCGCCACCCCCGACGCCGGCACCTTCCACACGGCGCCGCACGGCAGAGCTCCGTTCACCTTCACCAGCTTCGGCGACCAGGGTGCGCCCAGCGTGACGTGGAAGACCGGAGCGAACCCGGCCGACGCCTCGGGCCGGGACTTCGAGCCCAACGCCACGCCCGCCGCCGCCGACATCGTCACCGGTATCGAGAAGGTCGGCCCGCTGTTCCACCTCCTCAACGGTGACCTCTGCTACGCCAACACCGGGCCCGACCGCGTCCGCGTCTGGCGCGACTTCCTCACCAACAACAGCCGCTCGGCGCGATTCCGTCCGTGGATGCCGGCAGCCGGCAACCACGAGATCGAGCTCGGCAACGGCAAGCTCGGTCTCGACGCGTACCAGACCTACTTCGAGCTGCCCTCGACCGAGACCCAGCCCGAACTCGACAACCTCTGGTACTCCTTCACCGTCGGCTCGGTGAAGGTGATCACCTTGCAGAACGACGAGATCGCCCTGCAGGAGGGCGGCGACATCTACATCAAGGGCTACTCCGGCGGTCGGCAGCTCGCCTGGCTGGAGAAGGAGCTCAAATCGGCACGGGCTTCGAAGGACATCGACTGGATCGTCATCTGCATGCACCAGGTGATGATCAGCTCGGCGACCGCCGCGAACGGCGCCGACCTCGCGCTGCGCGCGGCATACGGCCCGCTGTTCGACAAGTACGGCGTCGACCTGGTGGTCTGCGGCCACGAGCACGACTACGAGCGCTCGTTGGCGGTGCGCGGCGTCGTCCCCGGCAGCGTCACCCTCACGCCCAACCCGAGCCAGACCGCACTCGACGTGATTGAGAGCGAGCACGGCACCACGCACATGGTCCTCGGCGGTGGCGGTGTGTCCGGCATCACCAACAACAGCTTCACCACCGACGACGCCGACGGTCACGGGCACCACTCGGCATTCGTCCAGACGGAGCACGTCGGCAAGTTCAACTCGGTCAAGGAGAAGGAGACGGCGGTCTGGATCGGCGTCCGCGACGCGGAGCACCCGTACGGCTTCGCCGAGTTCGCCGTCGACCCGGGCCGTCGCCCTGGTGACATGACCCGCATCCACGTCACCTACTACAACATCATCACGCCCACGGGTGAGCTGTCGGTCTTCGAGAAGTTCACGCTCCAGCGCCGTCGCAGCGACGGCGGCCACGGCCAGCACTGACCCACCGCGAGCAGCGGCAGTAGCAGTCAACGCCTGGGGCCGGGACGACGTCCCGGCCCCAGGCGTTCAGACGCGCGCGGGAACGGGCGTCGGCTTCACCCGAGTGACCGTCGTGACGTACAGGAGCAGGCCGACCGTGGTGAGGACGAAGCCGGCCCAGACGGTGGACAGGGTGCCCCAGCCGGCGTCGAGAATGATCGCGCCGCCGATCGCGCCGAGTGAGTTGGCCAGGTTGAGGGCGGCCAGGTTGAGCGTTCCCATCAAGGTCGGGGCGTCCGGTGCGAAGTCGGTCAGCCGGACCTGGATGGTGGGGATCGCGACCATCATGGTGGCGCCGACGCCGAACAGACAGGGCAGCAGAACCACCAGGTCGCTTCCGGCCACACCGATCAATGTCAGAAGCGCCAGAACACCCCCGTACCCCCAGATCAGACCGCGGTTCTCGTACCGGTCGGCGACACGGCCGCCGACGTGGTTGCCGACCGCCATGCCGAGGCCGAAGACGGCGAGCGCGATCGGGACGAGCGAGGCGTCCCGCAGCGCCGCGTCGGTGACGAACGGGCCGATGAACGTGTAGACGGCGAAGATGCTGGAGATGCCGAGCGCCGCGACGGTGACCATGAGCCACACGCCCCGCCGTCGGAGGGCGCCCAGTTCGCTCGTGACGGAGCTGCCGCGCAGGTCGTCGGTGCGCGGCAGCCAGGACATCAGGGCCGCTCCGGCGAGCAGTCCGACGGCGACCACGGTCCAGTACATGACGCGCCAGCCGGCGTTCTGGCCGATGAAGGTGCCGAGCGGCGATCCGGCGATGGTGGCGGCGGTGAGTCCTCCCATCACGGTGGCGAACGCCTTGCCGCCCCTGCCCGGACCGTACACGTACGCGGCGACGACGGCCCCGGCGCCGAAGAACGCCCCCTGCACGCTGCCGGTGACGAAGCGGAAGGCCACGAGCAGCGCGATGTTCGGCGCCACGGCGGAGAGCGCGTTGCCGACCAGGAACAGCACGACCAGGCCGAGCAGCAGGGTGCGCCGGTTGACCCTGGCCGCCAGCAGGGTGATCGCCGGAGAGCCGACCATCACCCCGAAGGCGTACGCGGTGATCGCGTATGTCGCGACCGGAACGGACACGTCCAGGTCGGACGCGATCAGTTGGAGGATGCCGTTGCTGCCGAACTCGCCGGTGCCGATCGCGAAGGTGCCCAGTGCCAGCGCGAACAGGGTGAGCTTCGGATTGCGGATGGTCGAGGTCGCCGAGGTGTGCCGGTTCTCCTCGGCGGCGCACTGGCCGTCGTACGCACGCTGATGCATCGGCTTGTCCTTTCCAGGGAATCGGCAGGCTCCTCGGCCGGGTCAGCCTGCGGCGCGCTTGATGAAATCGGCCGCCACGGCGGGGTGCGAGACCATCGCGACGTGCGAGGCGCTGACCTCCCGGACGTGCGCGCCGGCCCGCTGCGCCATGAACCGCTGCGCCGCGGCGGGCAGCACCCGGTCGTCGCGGGCCACGAGGTACCAGGACGGAATGGTCCGCCAGGCCGGGGTTCCGGAGGGCTCCCCCAGGGTGCGGGCGTCGGCCGGCCGCTGTCCGGCCCACATCAGTTCGGTGGTCGCCCGTGGCACGTCGGCCGCGAAGACGTCCCGGAAGACCGCCTTCTTGATGTAGCCGTCGACCAGGCCGTCGCCGTAGGGACGGAAATCCAGTGCGGCCTCGTCGAGCCGGCTTCCCGGGTACCGGGTCTGCAGGTCCAGCAGCGTCTCACCCTGGTCCGGCATGAACGCCGCCACGTAGACCAGCGCCCTCACGTTCTTGTTGCCGGTCGCGGCGTTCGTGATGACGATCCCTCCGTACGAGTGCGCCGCCAGCACCACCGGTCCCTCGATGGTGGCCAGGACACTGGCCAGGTATGCGGAGTCGGAGGACACGCTGCGCAGGGGGTTCGCCGGGGCGAGAACGGGATAGCCGTCGCGGATGAGCCGGTGGGCGACGTCGTTCCAGCCGGAGGCGTCGGCGAACGCGCCGTGCACGAGCACGACGGTCGGCTTGGGGCCGTTCGCCGGGGTGTGTGCCTGCGCGGCCGGTGCACTGAGCACACTGCCGGCCGCGATCACGGCGGACCCGGCCAGCAACGTACGGCGAGTGGTCGTCATCAATACACGCCCTTTGGATGAATCGCTCTCTGAAGTGACGGTGGATGAGCGTAGGGGCGGGTTCTTGACGTGCCCTGGACGGTGCCCCGGCGCGCGTCGGACGGCGCGTCCAGGCACAGTTCAGTCCTCGTCAAGTACGGGGATCGGGTGGTGCCGTGTGTGTCGGCCGACCCCACTCGGTGACGGCCGACGTCGTGAACGCGGATGTCAGCGGGGTGTGGTGTCCGCCGGTCCAGCCATCAGTTCCTCGGCGCGGCGGACGAACAGGTGTGCTTCGCGCTCGACGGACAGTGCGTGCGCCCGCTCGGCCACGGCCCGGACGGTGGCGACCGGCTCACCACGTGCCTGCAGCACCCGCGCCCGGAGCAGAAGCAGCAGGCCTTCGGAGTAGCGCTGCCCGTACCTGTTGATGGCCGAGTCCGCCCGGTCGAGCGCCGCGACGGCCTCGTCGAGCTTCCCGGCCGCCAGCCACATCTCGCCGAGGAGCCCGTACCAGGTGGCCAGGCCCGAGCGTGGCGGGTCGGACAGCGACGCGGCGATCAGGTCCTGTGCCTCCGCGGCGGCGCCTGCCGGGTCCTCGCCTGTCACGGCACGCGCCCAGCACCGGGCCAGCCGCTGGTAGCTGCCCAGGAAGCCGAACGAGAAAGCGGGGTCCGCGGCGATCCCGCGCTCGGCCGCGCGCAGCGCCCGCGCAGGGTCACCGATCAACGCGGCGACCCGTGCGGAGTAGGTCGCCCAGACCGTGATCACGTAGGGATCGTCTCCCGCGGCGGTCTCCAACGTGTCGAGCAGGGCCAGCGCCGCGTCGGTGTCGCCGTGCAGCGCGGTCGTCATCGCGAGCATCCCGGCCGCTATCAGCCGCAGATCGCGCCGGAGGGGGTCCTCCTCCTGATGGGCCAGGTCGTCCAGCACGGTCCGCTTCGTCCGGCTCAGGTAGCGGAACGCCTCCCCGATGTTGCCGACACCCCACTGGTGGATGCCCCAGGCGTACCAGCCATAGGTGCGCACGACCGGGTCGTCGGACACCTCGCCTTGATCCAGCAGCCGGCGGGCCAGCCGGCCGGCGCGGTCGAGTTGCAGACCTTGGGCGTAGGCGGCCCAGCGGGAGTAGAGGAAGACGGCGGCCTCCCGTTCCCCGTCGAGTCCACGGGAAAGCTGTTCGGCCCGCTCCAGCAGGTCGACCGCCGAACCGACGAACCCCGCCCGCATGCTGTCCACGGCGGTGAACAGTGACAGCGCGTCCAGCTCCAGCTCCGCCAGGCCCGCTGTCCGTGCCACCTGCGCGGCCGAGTGGAGCTGGCGCGCGGCTGCGTCGAGGGCCAGTTTGGACGCCGCGCAGCGGCCGGCACTGACGAGCGCGGTCGCGGTGCGGGCCGGATCCGCGAGCGGGCCGGCGGACCACAGGTGATGGGCGAGGCGCTCGGCCACCAGCTCGGTGTCCGCGGCCCTGTGCTCCAACCCGTCGGCGACCAGCAGGTGCAGCCTGGCCGCACGCGGTGGCGAGATGGCCTCGGCCACCGATTCGCGGACCAGGTCGTGCGGGAAGCCGAACGAGTAGGGGTCCCCGGGGGAGGGTTCGAGCAGGCCGAGCCCTTCGCACGACTCGAGGCCGTTCAGGCACGTCTCGTGGTCCAGACCGGCGGTGCGGGCGAGGAGGGCGAGGTCGACGGTACGGCCGATCAGCGCGGCGATCTGTAACAGGCTTCTGGCGTCCTCCCCCAGTCCGGTCATCCGGTCGCGGACGATGTCCCGGACGGTGGCCGGTACGGCGGTCCGGGCCGCGGTGGCCTCCGTGAGGACGTCGCCGTCGGCGAGGAACCGGGACAGCTCGCGGACGAAGAAGGGGTTGCCGGCGGTGCGGGTGTGGATGAGGCGGGTGGCACCCGGGCCCGGTGCCCGGCCCGTTTCACGGCGGACGAGTTCGGCCACCTCGGCCGGGGCGAGCGGGCCGAGCGGGATCCTGCGGTGACGGGGCAGCCGACTCGCCGCGGCGAGCATCCGCCCCAGTTCCGAGCTCGGCGCGGGCGCACGGTCGCGGAGCGCCCCGATCACCACGGTGCCGTCCGGCAGCCTGGCCATCAGATGACCGAGCAGGTCCAGCGAGGCGGCGTCGGCCCACTGGAGGTCGTCGACCACGAGCACCACGGGTCGCCGCGCCGACACCTGACGGACGAGCGCGACAGCCTGCTCGAAGAAGCGGAACTGGACGCCGCTGTCCGGCAGCACCGACGTCGTGTGACCGCCGGCGTGCGGTGTCACGAGACGACCGAGTTCGCCGGCGTGCCAGCCCTCCCGCTCCGTGGCCGGCACGTCGTGCAGGAGCGCGCCGACGACCTGCACCCAGGGCCACATCGACGGCGTGCCGTCCCCCGGCAGGCAATGGCCCCGGACGACGAGCGCGCCGCGCCGGTTCGCGTCGGCACCGGCTTCCTCCAGCAGGCGCGTCTTGCCCACTCCGGGTTCTCCCTCGACGACCACGAGACCCGTCGAGCCGGCGAACGCCGACTCCACCGCGTGCCGCACCATCGCCAGTTCCTCGGCCCGGCCGACCAGGCAGTCCGCGGTGGGCACTCCGGCGG
The DNA here is from genome assembly GCF_040638185.1 of Streptomyces sp. NPDC026672. NCBI lineage: Bacteria > Bacillati > Actinomycetota > Actinomycetes > Kitasatosporales > Streptomycetaceae > Streptomyces > Streptomyces sp. NPDC026672. The sequence goes on along the minus strand of NZ_JBEZXS010000052.1, from coordinate 8,740 downwards.
TGGGCGCCGCCGGCCGTTCACGGGGCGTGTAGTCGGCCGGTGCCCGTTCCAGCACGCGCGCATGGGCGTCCACCAGCGCGGGGCCGGGATCGATGCCCAGTTCCTCGGCCAGCCGGGCACGGACGGTCCGGAACACCGACAGCGCTTCGGCCGGACGACCGGCGGCAGCCAGGGTCGTGATGAGACTCGCCTGCACCGTCTCGTGCAGCGGCGCCATCCGGGCGGCCATGTGCAGGGCCGGGAGCACACGTTCAGGCTGTCCGAGTGTTGTCGCCAACTCGGCCGCCGCGATGCATGCCTGGCGGAACTCGTCGTCCAGCCCCGCGAAGATCGCCATGCCGGTCGAACCGTGGGCGACGCCGTCGCCGGCCGGGCCGTGCCAGAGCCCCACCGCCTCCAAGTAGCCGTCGAGCGCCGCTTCGAGCCGCTGCTCCACGACGCTGCCCTCGGCCGCGGCGACGAGTTCACGGAACCGGACGACGTCCAGTGTCCCGGAGTCGGCCACGAACAGGTACGCGCTCCCGCGACGTCGGAGGTACGAGCCGGGGTCACGCGCGGGCAACGCCGGCTCCAGCAGCCGCCGCAGCGCGCCGACGTACTTCTGGAGAATGTTGACCGCCGAGGCCGGGACGTCCTCGGCCCAGATGAGGTCGACCAACTCGCTCATGCTGACGGGCTCACCCGCACGGGCGAGGAGGACGGCGAGCAGATACGCCTGCTGCGGAGGCCCTGCGTCCAGTTCCACTCCGCCCCGCCAGACCCGTAAGGGACCGAGAACCTGCAGACGCGGAGACGCGCCGGAGGAAGCCATGCCTTGTCCCATTCCCCGTGCCGGGCCGCCCTCGCCGCCATCCGCGGTCCATGGTGGCTCAAGTCCCGTGACAGGAAAAGCGATTACGGGTAATTGCTGGCAGGAAACGCAAAGCAAACGATCAGAAGCGACCAGGGATGACAGCGGTAATCGCGGCAGGTTCCTTCAGGCGGGCAATACGTCACGTGCCCGTGGACCGCACGGACGGGAACCGGAAGCCGCCCGCCACCGGTGTCCTCGACGCCGACGCCGGCCACCTTGCCATTCTCGACGACGACCTCATGGACCTTTTGCCGGGCGCGCAGCACCACGCCGTACCGCTGGAGGATCTCCAGGACGACCCGGTTGAGCTCCTGCGGGCCGCCACCGCGCGGCCGGCACGGCCCGCAACTGCGGATCGCGGAAACTGCGGGCGACCTGGTCGCGCAACGATCGGTACGTCGACGGGAAGAGCCGCTCGACGACGGGCGCACTCGCTCTTCGCAGCCCGGCGGGGAACGACGCGAAGACATTGCGCACGGTCGGCCCGGCCATGGCCCGGCGCGTGGCCCGGAAGAATCCGTCGATCGCGTCGGCCTCGGCGGGGAAGCGCTCCTTCAGCCGCACACGGAACCGTTCCTTGGTGGCGGGGACGGCGAAATCGAACCCCGGGAAGGGCAGGGCGTCGTACTCGTCCGGCAGCGGCCGGAGTTGCGCCCGCCCGTCCGCCATGAACCCGAGGAACGGGCCGGCGCTCGCGCTCATGCAGTGCAGCCCGGTGCCGAACCGGTACCGCCCGGCGCGGGAGAACTCGTGCGTCATCCCGCCGAGCGTGTAGTGCTGTTCGAGGACGAGAACCTGCTTCCCGCCGAACTGCGCGATCGCGGGTGCCGCCGCGAGACCGCCCATGCCCGACCCGATCCCCACGACATCGGCTTCCTCGTCCGACACCATCTGCCACCCCCTGGTCATCCGGCCTGCGCGGGCTCAGGCCGGCCGAACCGGCTTGACGTCGACTGAATGATCCGTGAAGTCCCCCCGGAACCGCGTCCCGGTCACATTCAATTCCCGTCCAGAACGACGCCATAGCTTTGCGTCGAGCGCGACGGTGTCGGCCGTTGTCGGTGTCGGCAGTCGTCAGTGTCGGCCGTCGTCCGAAGGAGAGGTTGGTCCATGGTGAGCGGGAATCCGACGATCGTGCTGGTGCACGGAGCCTTTGCCGACAGCAGCGGCTTCAACGCCGTCGTCAAGCGGCTTGTCGCCGACGGCTATCCGGTGGTCGCCGCGCCGAATCCGCTTCGAGGGCTCGCCTTCGACGCGGCCGGCGTCAAGGCGCTGCTGGACAGCATCGAGGGACCGATCGTGCTGGTCGGGCACTCGTACGGCGGTGCGGTCATCTCCACCGCCGCCGAGGGAAACACGAACGTGAAGGCACTGGTCTACCTGGCGGCGTTCGTGCCGGAGACGGGCGAGAGCGCGCAAGCACTGGTCGAGCGGTTCCCGGGCAGCACCGTGGGCGAGTCCTTGAAGCCTGTGCCGCTGCCTGACGGACAGGTGGACCTCTACATCGACCCCAAGGTCTTTCATCCCCATTTCGCGGCCGACGTGTCCGCCGAGGAAGCCGCCGTCCACGCGATCACGCAGCGTCCGGCCACCGGCGCCGCCCTCGGTGAGCCCGCCGGTGGTCCGCAGGCCTGGCACACGATCCCGAGCTACAACCTGATCAGCGGCGCCGACAGGATCATCCCGCCGGCGGCGCAGGAGTTCATGGCTGAGCGTTCCGGCGCGAAGACGCAGGTGGTCGAGGGTGCTTCACACATGGTGTTCGTCTCCCGGCCGGGCGCGACGGTGGCCCTCATCGAGACGGCCGCGCAGGAGCAGGCGCTCCCTCGGTAACACCGCTGAGCACCGAAAGCTGGGCTGGGGCATCGGGCTGGGGACTCACTTCCGGGTGATTCGGGTGATTCAGGTGATTCGTTCGAAGTCCCGGTCAGCCGTCCGGCCGGTCTGAGTCGTTGTCACGGGGGAGCAAAGTTGCGACGGGGAAACAAAGGGGAATGATGTCTGCGAAAGTGGTTCCGGGTCGTCACACCGCCGCCATCGAAGGCGATGTCGTCGTCTTCCACATCGGATTACGGATCAACCGGCTGCGAGCGTTCTCCAGCTGGTTGCCGGCATTCATGTCGATGCCGCGCATGCTGCGTGAGCTGTCACAGGAGAAGAGCAGCGGGCTTCTCGGCTACAAGGTGCTGTACGGCAGCCTCCGGGACTTCTACGTGGTCCAGTACTGGAGCGACAAGGAACGGCTCCTCGCCTACGCCCATCAGCAGGACGCGCAGCACCGGCCCGCGTGGACGGCGTTCAACCGGCGAGCACGCGACGGGAAGGGGCACGTGGGCATCTGGCACGAGACGTTCATCGTCCCGGCGGGCTCCTACGAATCGGTGTACGTCGACATGCCCGCATACGGCCTCGCTGCCGCGACAGGTGTCGTACCGGTCGGTCGACGCGGCGACACGGCGGCCCAGCGGCTGAAGGCGGCCAAGGAGTAGTACCAGGGCGTCGGCCAGGCGGGCCGATGGGCTGTGGGTGGGTCGAAGGGGGTACGAGAAGACGGTCGGCGCCGGGATGAGCCATCCCGGCGCCGATGTCTCTTCGCGTCGTTCAACTCCACCACATCGACAACGTGGTCAGAGCGGTTGCGAGAAAACTCGTTGGACATCGCACGGGCCGGCGGCAAGCGTTGGCGGAATGCAGCAGGAGAAGATCTGGGACGCCGCTGTCGCCCAGCGCTACGACACGCCCGGCTCCGGCATGTTCGCGCCCGAGGTCCTGGAGCCGACTGTGAACCGTCTCGCCCGGCTCGCCGGCGGCGGAGCAGCGCTCGAGTTCGCCGTCGGGACCGGCCGGGTAGCCGTTCCGCTCGCCGAGCGAGGAGTCCCTGTCACCGGCATCGAGCTGTCGCTCCCGATGGTGGAGCAACTGCGAACCAAGGCAGACGAAGCGACGATCCCGGTGGTCCATGGGGACATGGCGACCGCTGTCGCCTCCGGGACGTACACCCTCGTCTACCTGGTGTACAACACGATCTCCAACCTGCTCACCCAACACGAGCAGGTCCAGTGCTTCCGCAACGCCGCCCGCCATCTCGAGCCTGGTGGTCGGTTCGTGATCGAGCTCTGGGTACCAGAGTTGCGCAAGCTCCCACCGGGCCGGACGGCCACTGTCTGGCAGTCCGAACCTGGCTGCATCGGGTTGGACACCTACGACGTCCTGCGCCAGCACGTGGTGTCGCACCACTTCCGTTTCGATGAGACTGAGCAGGCCCGGTTGTTCCGGAGCCCTCATCGCTACATCTGGCCGGCCGAACTCGACCTCATGGCCCAGCTGGCCGGATTCGAACTGGAGACGAGGCACGCGGACTGGGCCGGCGCCGAATTCACCGCCGAGTCGCGCTCTCACGTCTCCGTCTACCGAATCCCGCCACCGCAGTAGCTCCGCAGGGCCGGGACCGATGTCGCGTCTTTGGCCTTGCCCCGTGTGGGCGTCGCGGTTACCGCTCGATCTTCGGCGCGGTCACAGGTCAGGTCTCGCGGGCTCGCAGGCGGCGCAGCATGCGGGGGTCCGTGAAGCCGACCGCTCGGGCGGCGGTGTCGACCGTGGCGCCGTGGCTGATGAGGTGTTCGGCGCGTTCGAGACGGAGGGTCTGCTGATAGCGCAGTGGGGTGAGGCCGCCCGTGGCACGGGTGAAGAGGCGGGTGAGGGTGCGTTCGCTGACGCCCACGGCCGCGGCCAGGGCGGGCAGGGGCAAGGGCTGGTCGAAGCGGGCGTCGAGAAGGTCCTGGGCCTGGTGCACGGTGTCGTCGAGGTGGGAGCGGTGGCGGAGCATGGCGCTGGCCTGCGGTTCGTGGCCGTTGCGCCGCGCGTGGACAACCATGTCCCGGGCCACCTGGGCGGCGACGGCGGGGCCGTGCCGGGTGGCGATCAGATGCAGGGCCAGATCGATGCCGCTGGCGATACCGGCCGAGGTGAGCACCCGGTCGTCGGCGGTGTACAGGACGTCGCGGATCACCGTCGCCCTGGGGTAGCGGCGTGCGAGTTCGTCCTGCACGTCGTGGTGGGTGGTGCAGCGGCGGCCGTCGAGCAGGCCGGCCCGGCCGAGCGCGTCGGCTCCGGCGCAGACGCCGGCAACGGTCCCGCCCCTGGCGTGGTGGTCCCGGAGACGCCGCAGGGAGGCCGCGCCGATGGCAGGACCGCCGGCCGGGGCGAGCACCCGCCAGCCGGGCACGACGATCAGGTCCTCGCGGTCGAGCTCCGGCCAGTCGAGCCGGGCCACCAGTGGCAGGCCCTGCGCGGTGGGAACCAGCGGCTGCTCGGCGAGATAGCTGAGTGTGTAGGGGTGCCCGAAGTCTGCGGCCGTGGAGAAGACCTGCGCGGGGCCTGCCAGGTCCAGGAGATGGAGTCCGGGCATCAGGAGGAAGACGGCGTGGTTCACGATTCGGTCATCATGCCGGGAGACCGGCCGCAGCCTCCAGTTCCCCGACCGTGGCGATGGTGGCGAAGCGTCCGGCAAGGGCGTACTCGGTACGCCTGATGATCTCCTCGGCGCTCAGTGTGCGGGGGTCCGCCAGCAGTTCGGCGATGCTCTGGTCGGCGGGAGCGTCACGATGCGGGATGGGGTCGGTCGCGGTGGCGTCGATGACGAAGGTGACCGGATAGCCGAAGTCGCTCGCGACGCGGGTCGTGGTCTCCACGCACTGCTCGGTGCGGATGCCGCAGACGGTGAGCTCGCGGATGCCGTGCTCGGTGAGGAGTTGCTGCAGGTTGGTGGTGGTGAAGGCGTTGTGCGAGGTCTTGCGGATCAGCGGTTCCGTGTCCCGGCGCTCCAGCTCCTCCATCAGCCGGACATGGCCGAGGGCGGGGTCGAAGACGGTGCCGCTGCCGGGCTCGGAATGCAGCACCCACACCACCAGGTCCCCGGCCCGGCGGGCGAGCCGGACCAGTCGGTCCACCTGCTCGGCGATCTTCGGGTTGGAGATGGTCTCCCACAGTGGGCGGGCGCGGAAGGACTCCTGGACGTCGATGACGATCAGTGCTCGGGTCATGCCCCCAGCCTGACCGGCAGGTATGGAGCGGCGACAGGTCTCATCGGGTCCGGGTGCGGACCGATCCGGTCACGGCCGGCGCCGCGGCGGCACGGCGGCACGGCGATGCGGTGATGCGGCCAGGTCGTTCCGATCGGCCGGGGGCCAGGCCGATGAGGGCCTGGCCGCCGGGTTCTCCTGTCTGTACGGCTCCGGGCGGGGAAGCCGGGGTGGGAGGCCGGAGCTCCGGGAGGTGATCCCGCCTGCCCCGGGTGGTCCCGGCCGCCCTGTGGCTCGGTCCTTGTGGTGGTCGTTTACGCCGCGTCGATACGGAAGACGCTGCCGCCGATGGCGAGCACGTACAGTTCGCCGTTGCCGCCCTGCGCGAAGGAGATGACCTCGCCGCCGTTGGCTCCGAGGTCGTTGACGGCGGTCACCTTGCCGTTCTTCAACTTCAGGGAGCGGATGGTGCCGTCGCAGTAGTCGCTGAACACGTACTGGCCCGCGAGGTCCGGGATCGCCTTGCCGCGGTAGACGTAGCCGCCGGTGACCGAGCAGCCGAAGTTGGTGCGGTCGTACTCGTGGACCGGCGGCACGTGGTTGGCGGGTTCCGTGCCGCCGCGGAAGGGATGGGTGCCCTCCATCTGGGACCAGCCGTAGTTCTCTCCGCCCTTGCTGCGTGCCGGGGCCCAGTCGATCTCCTCCCAGTCGTTCTGGCCGACGTCGCCGATCAGCAGGTCGCCCGAGCCCGCGTCGAAGGAGAACCGCCACGGGTTGCGCAGCCCGTACGCCCAGATTTCACCCCTGGCGTTCGCATCGTTCACGAACGGGTTGTCCTTCGGGATCGCGTACGGCGTGCCGCCGCGCGGGTCGATCCGCAGGAGCTTGCCGAGCAGCGTGCCGAGGTTCTGTCCGTTGCCGTGCGGGTCTCCGCCCGAACCTCCGTCGCCGAGCGCGATGTAGAGGTAACCGTCGGGGCCGATCTTGATGTCCCCGCCGTTGTGGTTCGCGTAGGGCTGCGTCTGGGTCAGGACCGTACGCCGGGTGTGCGGCTGGATCTTGCCGTTCCGCAGCGTGAACTCGTCCACGGTGCTGGTGCCTTCGAGGTTGGTGAACGAGATGTAGAAGTGCGCGAACCCCTTGTCGAACGCGATGCCCAGCAGACCGCGTTCGCCGTCGGTGGTGGTCTCGGCGGAGATGTCGAGGACGGGCTCGCCGAGTCCCTTTCCGTCGAGGACCCTGATCGTGCCGGCGCGTTCGGCGATCCAGAGTCTTCCTCCGGGACCGGCGGCGCCGGCGGTCGGGTTCTTGGCCGTGGCCACGCTCGTGAGGGTGACCTTCGCCGCCTTCCGTGCGGCGGCCGGCTCATCGGCCGATGCCGCGGTCAGCGTGAGACAAGCGACGAGACCGATCGTGCCGATGATCGCCGAGCTTCTGGTGCGGAGTCTCACCGGGTTCCTCCTGGAGGCGGTGATCAGGTCACGCGGCTGCCGAGGCTCGAAGTGCGGTGCCGCTGGCGCCAACACGCAACCTGGTGCGGGTGGGGGGAGAGCGGTGCTACTGGCCGGCCACAGGTGAGAATACGGGGATACGGCCGCTTGGTATAGACCAGGTCAAGAAACACGCGCCGTTTCCGCCAGTGGCCCATCTCGGTGGCGGCGAGATCCCCACACCGAGTACTCGCTGGCAGGCGGCCGACCCTCCTGGATCCTGGGTCCGTCGCGGGCGCGGTGGGAGGCGGCGGCGTCCGGAGGATGTGTCGCAAACAGCAGCGGGACGCCCTCGGTCGGCTACCCGAGCCACCTGCGCCGGAGCCATTTCATCGGACGTCCGGCCTCTGCTGGGCGAACTCACCAGAGCTCGCTTGCTCACCGAACACACAGCCTCCCGGCCGGTGGCATCGGCCGTGGTTCTGCTCTCGGCAGTCTGACCGACGGGAACGTCCAGGCCCGCCAGGATGGCCGTATGGGGAAGAAGAAGATGTCGGTGCGTCGGCTCGATCTGGGGTACTTCGTCCGGCCCGCGTCGGAGACGGACGGCCCGCAGCCTCGGGTCGAACCCGTGCTCGCCTATCTGGTGCAGCACGATCACGGCCTGATCCTGTTCGACTCCGGTATCGGCAGGGCGGACGCCGGGACCGAGGCCCATTACCGTCCCCGACGCAGGGACTTGCGGGACGCCCTGTCCGCGGCCGGGGTCGCTCTCGGCGACATCTCCCTCGTCGCGAACTGCCACCTCCATTTCGACCACTGCGGCGGGAACCCTCTCCTGGGCGGCACGCCCATCCTGGTCCAGGACGTCGAGTTGGCCACCGCTCGCAACGGCGGCCACACCTTCGACGAGCTGATCGATTTCCCCGGCGCGTCCTATGAGGAACTCGCCGGTGAGGCCGAGGTCCGGCCGGGTGTCTGGATCGTTCCGACACCGGGGCACACGCCGGGGCACCAGTCGCTGGTCCTCCGGCAAGGAGACGGCACGGTGGTCCTCGCCGGGCAGGCGCACGACTTCGCTTCCCACTACGCATCCGACGAGTTGGCCCGCCGAGCGGCACTTGACGGCGTGGAGCAGCCGCTTCCCTCCTACCAGCACTGGCTGGAGCGACTCGCCGACTTCGACCCACGACGCGTTCTCTTCGCCCACGACAGCTCCGTCTGGGAACCGCCACAGAACACCTTCTAGCAACACCACCCACCGTCAACGCCTGCAAAGCCACGGCAGTGGTTCCCCACGGCGTACAGCGTGCAACTCCCCTCCGAGCGACCGGAGATACACTAGACGAGTAGTTCCGATCGCGGGGTTTTCAGACGTAGGGAGGGTGTCCAACATCGGGTTGTGACGACCGATTTAGACACCCTCTTGACGGCAC
>NZ_JBEZXS010000051.1:0-55281 GCF_040638185.1 Streptomyces sp. NPDC026672 | reverse complement strand
CCGCGGCGTCTGGTGCGTGCAGTCGCAAGGCGGAGGATCGCCCTCGTACTGGATGTACTTGGGCGTTCCGACAACGCGGCGAGTGTGCGTGCCAGACGTCGCGGGCCAGGCGGGACTTTCGAAACACGCCCTAGCGGCCCGGTCACCCCGGCGTTGTTCACCAGCCCGGTGACGGACCCGAGCCGTTCCTCCGCGACGTCGAACAGCCGCTCCACGTCGGCCTCGCGGGCCGTGTCGCCGCGTACGGTCGCACAGCGGGCGCCCGCCCGGCGCACCCCCTCGGCGACGGACTCGGCGGCGTCGGCGTCCCGGACGTATCCGACGACCACGTCGTGGCCGTCCGCCGCGAGCCGCAGGCAGGTGGCGGCGTCGATGCCGCGGCTGCCGCCGGTGACGACCGTGACCGGACGGGGCACCGGGGCCTCCCGGGGGTTCACGCGGTGGCCGGCGTCGTGACGTGCCGGCCGACGAGTTCGAAGGACCGCAGCCGGTCGGCGAGCGCGTACACGGGCGTCGTCAGCATGAGTTCGTCGGCGCCGGTCGCGGCCACCAGGTCCGCGAGCCGCCGCGCGACGGTACCGGGCGACCCGTGCGCCTGCCGGTCGCGGAACGCGGCGAGCGCCCCGGCCTGCTCCGGGGTGAACGCGTGGGCCGCCGCCTCGTCGGGCGTCGGGAAGGGAATGTCGCTGCGGCCTTCGAGCAGGCCCGCCTTGACGACGTCCATGGGTCCGGCGAGCCGGGCGGCGGCCTCGTCGGTCTCCGCGCACACCGTCTCCACGCAGAGCAGCACACGGGGGCCCGCGCACCAGCGGGACGGTGTGAAGCCCTCCCGGTAGGCGGCGAGGGCGGCCCGGGTGTGGTCGGGGCGGATGTGGTGGGCGAAGGCGAGCGGCAGCCCGAGCCCGGCGGCGAGCGTGGCACCGGCCGTGCTGGAGGACAGCAGCCAGGGCTCGGGCAGCGGGTCGAGCGCGACCTCCTCCGTCAGCAGGCGCAGGGTCTCCGACACGTCGGTGCGGTACTCGTCGTCCGTCGTCGGCCCGGCCCCGCGACGCAGGGCCCGCGCCGTCGCCTCGTCGAAGGTGCCGGGGCCGCGCCCGATGCCCAGGTCGACGCGCCCGCCGGTCAGGGCGGCCAGCGTGCCGAACTGCTCGGCCAGCGTGATCGGGGCGTGGTTCGGCGCGAGCACGCCCCCGGAGCCGAGCCGGATGGACGACGTCAGCGCGGCGGCGTGGGCGGCGAGGACGACGGGCGGGAACGCCCCGATGGCCGGGGAGTGGTGGTGCTCGGCGTACCAGAGCCGCCGGTAGCCGAGGCCGTCGAGCCGGCGGGCGACCTCCGCGGTGTCCCGGAGCGTGTCCTCGGGCCTGGAGCCCGTCTGGACCGCGGCCACTTCGAGGGCGCTGAGCGGAACGGTGATCATCCGGCCAGTATAAAAAGCGCCCTCTCTCCGGGCACGCCCAACTCGCCTGTTCCGCCGCCCCTGTTGGGCTCCGGCCGTCCGGCCGCCCGCCCCCCGCCGCGACCGGCGGCGAGTTGCCCTCCGTGTCGGCCCGCCGGGCCGGAGGCACCCTGTCGGGCAGGGCGTTCCACGCGCACACTGGAGGGAGCCGCGGGGTAGGGAGGCCACGTATGAGGACGTTCCAGCACTGGCTCGTCTCCCCGTGGCGGCGTTCCCTGACGGCCGCCGCGGCGGGCGCGCTGCCGGTACTGGCCTTCCCGGCGCCGTCCCTGTGGTGGTTCGCGTACGTCGCGCTCGTGCCCTGGATCCTGCTCGCCCGCTCCGCGCCGACCGGCAGGCGCGCGGCCCTGGACGGCTGGGCCGGTGGCTTCGGGTTCATGCTGGCGATGCACCACTGGCTGCTGCCGAACCTGCACGTGTTCATCTTCCTGCTCGCGGCCCTGCTGGGTGCGCTGTGGGCCCCGTGGGGCCGGCTGACCCGCCGCTTCCTGTCCGGGGTGCCCTCGCCCGGCCGGGGCACGGCCGCCCTGGTGGTGCTGCCGTCGGTGTGGCTGGTGGTGGAGCTGGTCCGCTCCTGGCAGGGGCTCGGCGGCCCGTGGGGCATGCTCGGCGCCAGTCAGTGGCAGGTGGAGTCGGCGCTGCGGCTGGCCTCGGTCGGCGGGGTGTGGCTGCTGAGCTTCCTGGTGGTGGCCGTGAACGTGGCGGTCTCCGTGCTGGTGTCGGTGCGCGAGTCGCGGATGCCCGCGGTGGCCTCGCTGGCGGCCACGGCCGCGGCGACCTCGGCGGCGTGGGTGTGGGCGCCGCGCCCGGACGTGGACGGGCAGGTGCGGATCGCCGTCGTCCAGCCGGGGGTGGTGGGCGGTCCTGACGGGCCCGACCGGCGTTTCGCCCTGGAGGAGCGCCTCACCCGGCAACTGGCGGACCAGGACGTCGACCTGGTCGTCTGGGGCGAGAGCAGCGTGGGCTTCGACCTCGGCGAGCGCCCGGACCTGGCCCGCCGGATCGCCGCGCTGTCCCGGGAGACCGGCGCGGACGTCCTGGTCAACGTGGACGCCCGCCGCTCCGACCGGCCGGGGATCTACAAGAGTTCGGTGCTGATCGGCCCGGACGGCCCGACCGGTGCCCGCTACGACAAGATGCGGCTCGTCCCCTTCGGCGAGTACGTCCCGGCGCGTTCCGTGCTGGGCTGGGCGACCTCGGTCGGCCGGGCGGCGGGCGAGGACCGCAGACGGGGCACCGAGCAGGTGGTGATGGACGTGGGGCACGGGCTGCGCGTCGGCCCGATGGTCTGCTTCGAGACCGCGTTCCCCGACATGAGCCGACACCTCGCGCAGGACGGCGCGGACGTGCTGCTGGGCCAGTCCTCGACGTCGACGTTCCAGCGCAGCTGGGCGCCGGAGCAGCACGCGACGCTGGCCGCGCTGCGGGCCGCCGAGACGGGCCGGCCGATGGTGCACGCGACCCTCACCGGTGTCTCCGCGGTCTTCGGCCCGGACGGGCGGCGGCTCGGCCCCTGGCTCGGCACGGACACGAGCGCCGCCCGGGTGTACGAGGTGCCGCTGGCGCACGGCGTGACCCCGTACGTCCGCTGGGGCGACTGGCCGGTGGACGCCGCGCTGCTGGTGCTGGCCGCGCTGTGCGCCCTGGAGGCGGGGCGCTCGCTCAGGCTGCGCCGTGGCGCTCCTGGACCGCGTGCACGACCCGCTCGCACAGTTCGTGGGTCGCCAGTGCGTCCCGGGCACTGAGCACCTTCCCGGCGCGGACCGAGTCGAGGAAGGCGAGGGTCACCTGCTCGATGCCGCGCTGCCGGGCGACCGGCACCCAGTCGCCGCGCCGGCGCACCGACGGCTGACCCTTGTGGTCGACGACCTCGGCGAGGTTGACCACCTGGCGCTTGGTGTCCTGCCCCGAGACCTCCAGGATCTCCTCGGTCGAGCCGCTGAGCCGGTTCATCACGCCGAGCGCGGTGAAGCCGTCCCCGGCGAGCTGGAGGACGACGTGGTGGAGCAGCCCGTCCTCGACGCGGGCGCGCACGGTGACGTCGTCGACGGGGCCGGGGACGAGGAAGCGGAGGGTGTCGACGACGTGGACGAAGTCGTCGAGGATCATCGAGCGCGGTTCCTCGGGCAGCCCGACGCGGTTCTTCTGCATGATGATCAGCTCGCGCGGATGGTCGGCGCACTGGACGTAGCCGGGGGCGTGGCGCCGGTTGAAGCCGACGGCGAGGGATGTGCCGCGGGCCTCGGCGAGGGCCACCATGCGTGCGGAGTCGGCGAGTTCGTACGCCATCGGCTTGTCGACGTAGGTGGGGACGCCCGCTTCGAGGAGCCGAGTGACGATCTCGGGGTGGACGGCGGTGGGCGCGTGCACGAACACGGCGTCCAGGTCCTGGGCGATCAGGTCGTCCAGGGTGGTGTGGCGCTGCCCGGGCGGCAGATGGAGGGAGTCGGCGACCTCGGTGAGGGTGGCGGGGGTGCGGGTGTGCAGATGGAGCTCGACGTCCGGCTGGACGCCCAGCACCGGCAGGTACGCCTTGCGCGCGATGTCCCCGAGTCCGACACAGCCGACCTTCACGTCTCTCTCCCCTGCCCCTCGACCACCGCTGACTGCCCGGAAGCATACGGGGGCCGCCGGCCGGGAAGCGGCGTCAGCCGGGTGGGTGGGGTTCGTCCCTCAGTGGGTGGGCGTTCACCCGTGCGGGGTGTCCCGTGCTCGTCCGAGTTCCCGTGGGCGGTGGTGAGGCAGCAGAGTGGCGCGGGTGCATCGAACCACGACCGCCGCGGCGCTGCTGGTCACCGTGGCCGCCTCGGTCCTCTCCGGCTGTGTGACCGTCCAGCGCCCCTCGGCTCCCGGCCCCGGCGACTCCGCCTCGGCGGCCCCGCGGCCGGACGGCAGTACCCGCCCGGCCGCCGCGCAGGCACCGGGCCGGGAGGCCCTGGAACGGGTCGGCCCCTCCGGCACCCCGAAGAAGGACCCGCGATCCGACTCCTCCCGCGCCGCCGTCCCACCGCTGCCACCGGCGCCGCCCGGGGCGTATCCGGGGGCGCGGCCCCGGCACGAGGTTCCGCGCGCTCCTGCGGTCGTGGTCCCCGCTCCCTCCGGCGCCGCTCCGGGGCAGCCGAACCTGTGTGACCTGGGCCGGAAGTACGGGGGCTGGCGGCCGGGCAGCCCGGAGTCGAGGATCTGCGACGGCGCCTACGGCCGCTGACGCACCGCTCCCCCGCCGCGGGCGCCGGTGTCGTACGCGGGCCCCGTCGTGGGCGTCCGGACGGGCGCCGGAGTCGTCGTGCTCCCGGTGCCGCTGCGGCGCCAGCCCGGCCGAACAGCCGACACCGCCCGTGTCCACCTCGACGAACCCGCCCCCGCCGGCCTGCGGCACCGTCCCGGCGGTCCTACCGGGGACGCTGTCGCGGCGGCCCCCAGGACTCGCCTCCGGAGGCGTCGTCCCCGAGGCTCAGGCCCAGCCGGTGGATCGCGGCCCGCACCCCGTCGCCGTACCCGTCGTCGGACAGCGCGGCGGACGTGCCCCGCGCGTGGCGGAGGTGGGTGCGGGCGGCCTCGCGGCGGCCCAGCTTCGTGTAGTCCGCGGCCAGGTTGAGGTGGAGCGAGGGGTAGAAGCCGCGCACCGCCGCCGGATCGGTCTCCGTCAGCTCGTCCGCCGCGGACAACGCCCGCAGGTCCCAGGCGAGTTCGTCGGCGGGGTCGTCCTGGGTGTCGGCCAGGTAGTGCGCCAGGGTGCAGCGGTGCAGCGGGTCGCCGTCCTCGCCGACCTCCGCCCACAGCCCGAGCAGCCGCGTCCGGGCCTCCTCGCGGTCCCCGCCGTGGTGCAGCATGACGACCTGCCCGATCCGTGTCAGCACGGCGTCCGGCGCCGCCTGCTCTCGTCGCTCCGCCACCGCGTCCCTCCGGGCACTCGTCGGCTGTCCCCCCGACGCTAACCGGCGCCGCCCGCGATCCCCGTCAGGCGGCCCCGGACGACACGGGGCCGCACACGGACCGGTCAGCCGAGGTTCGGGACGGTCCAGTCGATCGGCTCGTGGCCCTGCCGCGCGATCGCCTCGTTGATCTGCGTGAACGGGCGGGAGCCGAAGAACTTCTTCGCGGACAGCGGCGAGGGGTGCGCGCCCTTGACCACCACGTGCCGGCTCTCGTCGATCAGCGGCAGCTTCTTCTGCGCGTAGTTGCCCCACAGCACGAACACCGCCGGGTCGGGCCGCTCGGCCACCGCGCGGATCACGGCGTCCGTGAACTTCTCCCAGCCCTTGCCCTTGTGCGAGTTCGCCTCGCCGGAGCGGACCGTGAGCACCGCGTTGAGCAGCAGCACACCCTGCTGGGCCCAGGGCATCAGATACCCGTTGTCCGGGATCGGCGTGCCCAGCTCCTCCTTCATCTCCTTGTAGATGTTCCGCAGGGACGGCGGGGTCTTCACCCCGGGCCGCACCGAGAAGCACAGGCCGTGCCCCTGGCCCTCGCCGTGGTAGGGGTCCTGGCCCAGGACGAGCACCTTGACCTCGTCGTACGGCGTCGCGTCCAGCGCGGCGAAGACCTCTTCGCGCGGCGGGTAGACGGGACCCTTCGCCCGCTCCTCCTCGACGAACTCGGTCAGCTCCTTGAAGTAGGGCTGCTGCAGCTCGTCGCCCAGAACCCCGCGCCAGGACTCGGGCAGCATGGCGGTGTCGGTCACGTCAACGTCCTTACGGTGTGCGGTCACTTGCAGGTCTCAGAACCTACAGGCGCCCACTGACAATCGTCCCCGCCGTCCGCTGCCGCCGCCGTCACCAGCTGGTCTTGCGGTGCAGCTCCCACATCATCATGATCGTCGACGGGTCGAGGGCCCGCTCCCCGCCGGACACGTCGTCGCTGGCGGCGACGTACTGGCGGCCCTGCCACAGCGGGAGCAGCCGGGCGTCCGCCACCAGGATGCGCTGCGCCTCCTCGAACTGCTTGACGACCCGCGCGCGGTCGCTCTCCCGGCGCGAGTCGGGCAGCAGCCTGCCGGTGATCTCGGGCACGTCGTAGGGCGTGCCGAGCGCGTTGTCGCGGCCCACGAAGGGTGCGACGAAGTTGTCCGCGTCGGGGAAGTCGGGGAACCAGCCGCGCCCGAACACCGGGTACTCGCCCTTCTGGTAGCCGACCACGTAGGTCTTCCAGGGGCGGCTCCTGAGGGTGACGGTGAACAGGCCGGAGTCCTCCAGCTGGCGCTTCAGTTCCTTGAACTCCGCGGCCGTGCCGGAGCCGTAGCGGTCGGTCGTGTACCAGAGGGTGAGCGGGACACGGTCGGTGATGCCGGCGCCGGTGAGGATCGCGCGGGCCTTGGCGGGGCTGGGGTCGCCGTAGTCGTCGAAGAAGCCGGTGGTGTGCCCGGTCAGGCCCTTGGGGACCATCGAGTACAGCGGGTCGACGGTGTCCTTGTAGACCTTGTGCGTGATCGCGGAGCGGTCGACGACCTGGGCGACCGCCCGGCGCACGGCGGGAACGCGGGCCCAGCGGTCCCTGGGGTTGAACACCAGGTAGCTGATGTCGGTGCCGGCGCCGTCCACGAGCTGGAGGTCGGTGGCGTCGTGGCCCTGGAGGGCGACGACGTCCTCGGCGGCGAGTCCCCGGTAGGTGACGTCGATCCGTCGCTCGCGCAGGGCGGCGACCATGCCGGCGGAGTCCTGGAAGTACCGGACGGTCACGGCGCTGTTCTTGCGGTCGGCGAATCCGGTGTAGTGCTCGTTGCGGACGAGGACGGCCCGCTCGCCCTCCTCGTACGACGCCAGCCGGTAGGGCCCGGAGCCGTCGACGCCGTCGCCCTCGCGCAGCCTCCCGGCGGGGTAGCGGTCGGGGTCGACGAGGGACATGGCCGGGGTGGCGAGCACGAACGGGAAGGTCGCGTCGGTCCTCGTGAGGTGGAAGACGACCTCGTCGTCGCCGAGGACCTGGACGCGTTCGAGGCTGCCGAGGAGTCCGGCGGGACCGCTCGGGGCGTTGATGGTCCTGATGCGGTCGATGGAGTGCTTGACGGCGTCGGCGTCCAGCGGGTGGCCGTCGGTGAACCGGAGGCCGGGGCGGAGGGTGCAGGCGTAGGTGCGCTTGGCCCGGTCCGTGAAGCGGCAGCCGCGGGCGGCGTCGGGCTGGGGGGTGGTGGCACCGTTGGGGTAGGCGAGGAGGGTCTGGTAGACGTTGCGGAACAGCTCCCAGGAGCCGTCCCAGGCGGCGGCCGGGTCGAGGGTGCTGGGGGCGCTGGTGGTGCCGACGACGATCGGACCGTCGCTCTCCTGGTCCCCGTCCGTGAACAGTCCGCATCCGGCCACCAGGGCCAGGGCGGCGGCCGTCGCCGCTCCGCGCAGGAATCCGATCCGACTGAACACGCGCATGCTCCTCGTTCCGCCGTACCGGGCCGGGGTCGGCAGACCATATCGCAGCGTCGCGGCCCGTGAACCCCCTGTGGAACAGGGGTGTTGGCGGTACCGGCGATGACGACGTTGTCATCCCGTCGTTCGAAACGTCCGCGCCGGAATTTCGTGGTTTCCGACAAACGGGCGCCGCTCCCCGAAGGGGAACGGCGCCCGTCCGTCTGGCCGAAAAGGATCAGCCGGTGCCGGAGGTCAGCCCACGCCGGCGTTGAGGAAGATGCCGCCGTCGACGACCAGCGTCTGACCGGTGATCCAGTCGGACTGCTCGGATGTCAGGAAGGCGGCTGCGCCGCCGATGTCGGAGGGCACGCCGAGCCGGCCGAGCGGGTAGGCCGCGGCGGCCTCCGCCTCGCGGCCCTCGTAGAGCGCCTGGGCGAACTTGGTCTTGACGACGGCCGGGGCGATCGCGTTGACCCGCACCGAGGGCGCGAACTCGTGCGCCAGCTGCTGGGTCAGGTTGATCATCGCGGCCTTGCTGACGCCGTACGCGCCGATGAACGGCGAGGGGGCTATGCCCGCGACCGACGCGATGTTGACGATGGCGCCGCCGTTGTCCTTCTGCCAGGCGTGCCAGGTCTTCTGGGCGAAGCCGAGCGCCGAGACGACGTTGGTCTCGAAGACCTTGCGCGCCACGTTGAGGTCGAGGTCAGCCATCGGTCCGAACACGGGGTTCGTACCGGCGTTGTTGACCAGGAAGTCGACGCGTCCGAAGACCTCCATGGCGCGGGCGACGGCCTCGGTCTGGTGGTCGAGGTCGTGCGCCTTGCCGGCGACGCCGACGACGCGTTCGGCGCCGAGCCGTTCGACGGCCTCCTTCAGGGCCTCCTCGTTGCGGCCGGTGATGACGACCCGGTCGCCGCGTGCGACCAGCGCCTCGGCGACGCCGTAGCCGATGCCCCGGCTGGCGCCGGTGACGAGGCCGACCTTGCCCGAGAGTTCGGGGAGTTGAGTCATGTCCGTGATCCCTGGCTCTCGGCTAGTCGAGCGGTCCGCCGGCGACGTACAGCACCTGTCCCGAGACGAAGCCGGCGGCCTCGCCGGTGAAGAAGGCGATGGCGTTGGCGACGTCCTCGGGCTCGCCGACCCGCTGCACGGGGATCTGCGAGGCGGCCGCGGTCTTGAAGTCCTCGAAGCCCATCTTGACCCGCTCGGCGGTGGCCCGGGTCATGTCGGTGGCGATGAAGCCGGGGGCGACGGCGTTGGCGGTGATGCCGAACTTGCCCAGCTCGATGGCGAGGGTCTTGGTGAAGCCCTGGAGACCGGCCTTGGCGGCGGCGTAGTTGGCCTGGCCGCGGTTGCCCAGCGCGGAGGACGAGGACAGGTTGACGATACGGCCGAAGCCCGCCTCCACCATGTGCTGCTGGACGCCCTTCGTCATCAGGAAGGAGCCGCGCAGATGCACGTTGAGGACGGTGTCCCAGTCGGACTCGCTCATCTTGAACAGCAGGTTGTCGCGGAGCACGCCCGCGTTGTTGACGAGGATCGTCGGGGCGCCCAGCTCCGCCACGACACGGGCGACGGCGGCCTCGACCTGGCTCGCGTCGGAGACGTCGGCGCCGACGGCGACGGCGCGCCCGCCCGCCGCGGTGATCCGCTCCACGGTGTCCTTGCAGGCGGCCTCGTCCAGGTCGACCGCCGCGACGGCCCGGCCCTCGGCCGCCAGTCGTACGGCGGTGGCGGCGCCGATGCCGCGTGCCGCGCCGGTGACCACGGCGACCCGCTGGTCAGTGGTGGACATTGTTTCTCCTCGCCCTCGAGAGAACCTACTGCGGTGAGCGACCGCTTAGTACCTTCAGCGCATGTGACGCTAGAAGCCCCGGCACCCGGTGTCAACGGCCCACCCGGTGCATGTGATCCATTACCTCACCAGCAGGTCCAGAAGGCGCTCGGCCTCGGCGGCGGGATCGCTGGTCAGCCCCGTGTGGACGGGTCCGGGCTGCACCACCGTGGAGCGGGGTGCGATCAGCCAGCGGAACCGCCGTCCGGGGTCGTCCTCCCCGGCCCGCCCGGCCGCGTCGCCCCCGGCGCACACGCGCTCGACGGCGCCGAGCGCGGCCCGCACGCCCGCCACGTCGGCCGCCGGGTCGAGCGCGAGCAGCCGCGCCTCGTCGAGGTGGGTGCGGGCACCGACGTAGGTGCGGGCGCGGCAGTAGACGACGACCCCGGCGTTGACGCACTCGCCTCGTTCGACACGGGGGACGACGCGCAGCAGGGCGTACTCGAAGACGTCCCGGTCGCCGCCCTGACCGGCCCGGGTGATGTGTCGCTCGGTCACATGGCCGGCCATGTGGATGTGGGTCTCGCTCACTTGCCCTCCTCGATGCCGGTGATGCGGTCGTGGACGACGGCGGCGCGGGCGAGCAGCGGTCGCGCGTAGGCCCGGCGCAGGTCGTCGGGGGTGTCGAAGCCGGGTTCTCCGGTGAGCCAGGCGTCGGGGATCTCGGCGGTCACCTCGTCGAGCAGCGCGCCGGTGACGAGGGGGGCGAGTTCGGCGGCGGCCGCGGCGACGTCCGGGGAGAATCCGGCGAGGGCGTGGTCGGAGGCGTCGTAGGGGCGGGCCGCGGAGGCGTCGGCGCCGGGCCAGTTGTGGTGCCAGATCATGGTGGCGCCGTGGTCGATGAGCCACAGCTCGCCGTGGTGCATCAGGAGGTTGGGGTTGCGCCAGGAGCGGTCGACGTTGTTGATCAGGGCGTCGAACCAGACGATGCGGCCGGCCTCCTCGGGGCCGACGGCGAAGGCGAGCGGGTCGAAGCCGAGGGCGCCGGAGAGGAAGTCCATGCCGAGGTTGGTGCCGCCGCTGGAGCGCAGCAGTTCCTGCACCTGCTGGTCGGGTTCGCCGAGGCCCAGCACGGAGTCGAGTGCGACGGTCACCAGACGGGGCATCCGGAAGCCCAGCCGCCGGGCGAGCTCACCGCAGACGACCTCCGCGACCAGCGTCTTGCGGCCCTGTCCGGCGCCGGTGAACTTCACGACGTAGGCCGCCAGGTCGTCGGCCTCGACGAGCCCCGGGAGCGAGCCACCCTCACGCAGGGGGGTGATGTAGCGGGTCGCGGTCACTTCGCGCAGCATTTCCTCAGGCCATCCAACGTCTCAACCCTGCAACCGACGGCGGAGACCGCGCACCCCTCACTCCCGGCCTCCGGCATGAAGTGAGCATAGTAACCAGGCGTGATGAGGATCGGACGGCCGGACAGGCCGGGCATCGCCTCGGGCCACCGGCGACCGCGCCAGGTGTCGGCAGCGGGAGGACGGCCGCGGCTTACGGCGCCCCGACCCCGCGGACGGCATGATCTCGGCAGCGTGTGAACGGTCGGCGCCCCCCGGCCGTACCCCTGAACGGATCACCGAACTCTCCCCGGAAGGGAATCCCTCATGACCAGCGCATCGCTCAACCCCGCAGCAGGACCGGCCCGCCGTACCGTCATGGCGGCGGCCGGAGCGGCGGGGCTCGCCGTCGCGCTGACCGCCTGCGGCGCGGACGACAGCACGGACTCGTCCGGGGCCTCCGGCTCCGGCACCACGCAGGACAGCAACGGGTCGGGCGGCGCCGGAGCCGGTGGTGCCGCGCTCGCGAAGACCTCCGACATCCCGGAGGGCGGCGGCAAGATATTCAAGGACCAGGGCGTGGTCGTCACCCAGCCGACGGCCGGCACCTACAAGGCGTTCTCGTCGAAGTGCACCCACCAGGGGTGCGCGGTGAGCAGCATCGCCGACGGCGCGATCGTCTGCCCGTGCCACGGCAGCCAGTTCTCCGTGGAGGACGGCAGCGTCAAGAAGGGTCCCGCGACCCAGCCGCTGGCCTCGGCGAAGGTCACCGTGTCCGGCGACGAGATCACGCTCGCCTGACCGGGACCGCCGGCACGGCCGTACGACACGGCCGGACACCTCGTACGCGGTCGCGACCGTGGCGACCGGGACGAGGGGCGGATCTCGCGGGGGCGCCGTGCACCGGTGCCCCCGCGGCGGGTCCGCCGGAACGACATGGGGAAGAGGGGGGCGAGACGGATGGCCGTGCCGCAGCGCCGGGGCCGGAGAATCATGATGACGCCCGGCGAGCTGGACGCGTTCCTCACCGCGCAGCGCACCTGCCGGGTCGCCACCGTGTCCGCGGACGGCGCCCCGCACGTCAGCGCCCTGTGGTTCGTCTGGGACGGCACGTCCTTGTGGCTGTACTCGGTGGTGCGCAGCAGACGGTGGGCCCAGTTGAGCCGCGATCCGCGGGTGGCGGTCGTGGTGGACTCGGGCGAGGAGTACGACCAGCTCCAGGGCGTGGAGCTGTCGGGCACCGTGGAGTTCGTGGGCGAGATCCCGCGCACCGGGGAACTGCGCGCCGAACTCGACGTCCCGGAGACGCTGTTCGCGCGCAAGAACTTCGGCGTCGAGGAGATGCCCCACGACGGTCGCCACGCCTGGCTCCGTCTGACCCCGGAGAAGACGGTCTCGTGGGACTTCCGCAAGCTGGGCGGGGCGTAGTCGGGCGGAGGCGGCGACGCCCGCTCACGAACCGTGGCGCCGCCTACACGTAGACCCCCGGGGGCGCCGGTCCCGTCGCCGCGGCGATCGCGTCCGCCAGGAGCGCCGTCTCCCGTGGGGTCAGGGTCGAGACGGTGACGCGGACGGCCGGCGGGGTGGTGAGGCGGAAGCGGGCGCCGGGGGCCACCGCCCAGCCCGCGTGCAGGAGGCGGGAGACCGCCGCCGTCTCGTCGGGGACCGGGACCCAGACGTTCATGCCGCTGCGGCCGTGCGCCCGCACACCCCGTTCGGCCAGGGCCTCGACGAGCCCGTCGCGGCGGGCGCGGTAGGCGGCGGCGACCGACGCGCCCGCGACGGCGTCGTCCGCCCACAGCCGGACCACCGCCCGCTGGAGCAGCAGGCTCACCCAGCCGGGCCCCAGGCGCTGCCGGCCACGCACCCGGTCGACCGTGACGTCGTCGCCGGTCAGGACGGCGAGCCGCAGGTCGGGGCCGTACGCCTTGGCGACCGAGCGGACCAGCGCCCAGTGCCGGGTGACGCCGGCGAGGGGGTGCAGCGGCAGGTCGACGATGCCGTGGCCGTGGTCGTCCTCGATCAGCAGGGTCTGCGGGAACCCGCGCAGGACGGAACGCAGCGCCCGCGCGCGTGACGCGCCCACCGAGGCGCCGGTGGGATTCTGCGCGCGGTCGGTGACGATCAGGGCGCGGGCGCCCGACTCCAGGGCGCGCCGCAGGTCCTCGGGCAGTGGTCCCTCGTCGTCGACGCCCACGGGGACCGTGCGCAGCCCGAGCGCCGGGACGAGGTCGAGGGTGCGGGTCCAGCCGGGGTCCTCGACGGCGACCGCGTCGCCCGCTCTGAGGTGTGCGGCGAGGACCCGTTCGACGGCGTCGAGGGAGCCGGACGTCACGGCGAGGGGCCCCGCCGGGACCCCGTCGGTGTCGAGTCCGGCCCGTGCGATCCGCGCCAGTTCGGGTTCCACCGCCTCGGCGCCGTACAGCACCGCCCGCCGGTCGCCCTCCCGCGCGGCGGCGGCGAGCGCGGGCGCGAGCGGGGGGAGCAGCGCGGGGTCGGGGTTGCCGTCGGACAGGTCGCGCACCCCGGCGGGCACGTCGACGCGCAGGTGGTCGCGTCCCGTGGTGGCCGGCTTGGGCCGGACCCGGCTGCCCCGGCGGCCGTCGGTCTCGATGACCCCGCGCTCGCGCAGGGTGCGGTAGGCGGCCGCGACGGTGTTGGGGTTCACTCCGAGCCGGGTCGCCAACTCCCGCATGGGTGGCAGCGGTTGTCCGGGCTCCAGCGTTCCGGAACCCACCGCCCGCTCGACGCTGGCCGCGATCTCCGCTGCGCCGCGCCCACTGATCGGATATTCTCCTAGCACAAAACCAATTATGCACTAGTGCAATCGAGACCGATACGGGAGACCGCCATGCAGGGCACCGAACGGCCGTCGGCGCGGCCCGCCGCGTACACCCCGACCGACCGCACCGTCCCCACCCGGGCCGCCGAACGGGCGTCGTACGACAGGGACGTGGTGCACGCGATACTCGACGAGGGCTACGTCTGCCACCTCGGGTTCGTCCGCGACGGCGCCCCCGTCGTCCTGCCCACGCTGTACGCCCGGGTCGGCGAGCGGCTCTACCTGCACGGCTCGACGGGCTCGCGTCCGCTGCGGATGTCGGGCGCCGCCGACCCCGGCCTCCCGGTCTGTGTGACGGTCACCCACGTGGACGGCCTGGTGCTGGCGCGCTCGGCGTTCCACCACTCGATCAACTACCGCTCCGTGGTGGTGCACGGCACCGCGCACCGGGTCACCGATCCCGAGGAGCGTGCGGCGGCGCTGGACGCGCTGGTCGACCACGTCGTCCCGGGCCGCTCGGCCGACTCCCGGCCCGCGAACCCGAAGGAACTGGCCGCGACCGCCGTGCTCGGGCTCGACCTGGACGAGGTGTCGGCCAAGGTCCGCGCGGGCGGCGCCAACGACGAGCCCGAGGACCTGGACCTGCCGCACTGGGCCGGCGTCGTCCCATTGCGCAAGGGGTACGAGACCCCGGTCGCCAACGCCGACCTGGCCCCCGGCGTCCCGCTCCCCGCCTACCTCGGCTCCCTCGACCGTGCCCGTGGGTGATCCCCCGGGCGTCACACGGGGACCGGCTGTGCCGCTCGCGCGGCGCGGGCCTCGGCAAGTGCCAGTCCTGCGACCGAGCCCAGCATCAGCAGGGTGCCCGCGACCGTGGGCGCCGTCAGCCGCTCGCCGAGCAGCGTCACGGCGAGGACGGCGGCGCTCACCGGCTCCAGGAGCATGATCACGGAGACGGTGGCGGAACGGATCACGGCGGCGCCCGCGAAGTAGAGGGCGTAGGCGAGCGCCGTGGGCACGGCCGCGATGTAGACCAGCAGCCAGAGCAGCCGGGCGAGTTCGGCGGTGTGCGGCACCAGGCCCTCGGCCAGCGCGAACGGCAGCAGGCACAGGCTCGTCACCGCGAACGCCCCTGCCGTCGTACCGGAGTTGTGGCCGCCGTCGCGCCCCCACCAGCGGGTGAGCAGTGTCATCGCGGAGTAGCCGGCGGCGGAGGCGAGGGCGAGCAGCACACCCGTCGGGCGCACACTGGCCCCGGAGCCGCCGAGCGTGAGGACGGCCAGACCCGCGAGGGCCCCGGCGACGGCGACGGCCCCGCCGCGTCCGAGTCGTTCACCCAGCACGAGTCGGGCGCCGAGCGCGATGAGGATGGGCCCGGCGCCGAGGGTGACGACGGTCGCGACGGCGAGCCCGGTGGCCGAGACGGCGGCGAAGTAGGCGGTCTGGAACACGGCCAGACCGAGCCCGGTGGCGACGACCCGCACCGCCCGGCGCGAGCGGGACCGCCGCGGTCGCGGCCGGGCGGCGGTCGGCCGGCGTGTGCCGGGGCGCAGCAGACGGCCGGCGAGCAGCAGGACGAGTCCGGCGGCGCAGCGCCAGAAGGACAGGGTGACGGCGTCCATGTCGCTGGTCCGGTAGACCAGGGAGGCGGCGGCGCCCGCGGTGCCCCAGGCGGCACCGGCGACGATCAGGTAGAGGAGGCCACGCCCGACGGGCAGGCCGAAAGCGTTCGACACGAGTTCTCTCCGCAGAGGTGCAGAAGTTCGGGAGGCGACCCCGCTTCAGCGGGGCGCGCGGACTTCTTCCGCGGGCAGCACCGTCCCGCCCGGTGCGAGGGGCACCGAGCGTGTTTCCCGGAGGCCCGCCTCAGGCGGCCGGAGGCGGAAGGACAAGCGCGTGCGAAGGCATGCGGGCAGCCTATGCGGCGGTGGAGGGGGTGGACAACTCGGTCCCGGTGCCACCGGCGGCGACCGGCGCGGCCGAGCCCTTGGCGGGTGTCGAGGACTGGGCGATGAACGCCCCGGCGAGGACGACCGCCCCGCCCACGACCTGCGGCGCCGACAGGTGTTCGCCGAGCAGCACCCAGGCGAGCACGGTCGCGACGACGGCCTCCAGACAGGCCACCACACCGGCGACCTGCGGGGAGAGCCGTCGTACGGACACCACACCGGTGACGTACGCGACGACGGTCGCCACCAGCACGATCCAGGCCAGCAGCGCGACGGCCGGGACGGAGGCGCCGTTCATGGAGGCCGTGCCGGAGAGCACGGACCAGTCCATGGTCCAGGGGCGGGCGACGGCGGTGAGCACGAGGGCGCCGACGAGCAGTCCGTACGCGATGACGCCGAGCGGGTCGGGGGCCTCGGCGCCGGCCTCGCTGCCCTGGTCGGACAGGACGAAGTAGCCGACCTGGCAGCAGGCCGCGCACAGCGCCAGCAGCAGGCCGAGGGCGTCGAAGCCGAGCCCCGACCACACCTCCACCACACAGGCGAGGCCGCCGGCGGCGAGGACCACACCGAGGGCGGCGGCCCGGGTGACCGGCCGGCGCTGCACGAACCGCACCCAGCCGAGCACCAGCGCGGGGGCGAGGTACTCGACGAGCAGGGCGACGCCGACGGGTATGCGGGAGATCGCGGCGAAGTAGCACGCCTGGACGCCGGCCACGGCGAGCAGTCCGAACCCGGCGACCAGCGCCGGCCTGCGGCGCGGCAGGTCCCGGTGGCGCACGGCGAGCGGGAGCATCACGAGGGCGGCCCCGGCGACCCGCAGCCACACCACGTGCAGCGGGTCGAGGCCCGCCTCGATCAGCGGCTTGGCCGCGACACCGGATCCACCGAAGGCGAGGGCGGACCCGAGTGCGAGACCGAGTCCGACACCGTTCCCCGCATTGCTCTCAGAGTTGGGCACCGGCACATGATGACAGGCGACGACAGGACCGTCACCCCCGTTGACACCTGTCCCATCCGCCGGCCGTGACGGCCGCGGATCCCGGCGGGCGGGGTCCTCAGCAGGTGACCGCGCCGTCGGCGTACTCGCCCGAGGGGCGGTCGAGTCGCTCGCGCAGTTCGGTGGGGCACACTCCGGCGCGGGTGAGCACCTCGACGGCCCTGGACAGCGGGTCCGCGACGATCGCGGCGAGCAGGTCGGTGCCCGAGGCGGGGCCCGTGCCGAGCCGCAGGGCCCGGTCGCGGGCGCGCTCCATGGCGGTCGTGGCGAGCGGGGACCATCCGCCGGCGTCCTTCGCCTCGGGGTCGCCCGCCCTGGGTACGGGCAGGACGGTCAGCGTGCCCGAGCCCTCCACCGAGCTCTGCCAGCGCAGCCCGTAGCCGATGCTGCGCTGCACGAGGTAGCCGAGGAGGCGGGCGAGCTGGGGACCGTCGCCGGTCACGGCACGCACACCGGGGTCGGACTCCAGGAGCGAGTGCAGCAGATGGGCGGTGTCGACCTGCCGGTCCCCGTCCCTGACGGCCCTCCGGCGGGCACCGGCGACCACCGCTGCCAGCTCGGCACTGAGCCCGGCATCGTCGTCCACCCGGCGCGCGTCCTGTTCGTCGGCGGCCCGGCGGGGGTTACGGGGTTGCACGTCCTCTACCCCATCAGCCGCCCGGACGCCGGTCATCCCCGGAGGGAAGCATCTTGTCGTCCCACGCAGAGTGGACGCGACCGGCCGGAATCTCCTCCTTACGGAGGAGATCAGGCCGAATTCGCCCAAGGGGCGCGCGCCGCCTCGCCCCACGCCCCGGGCGCAACCACCACTCGTCCTTCGCACGTCGACACGGGTATGGAGAACGGGTGCTGGCTGGTGGCCCTGCCGGCGGTCGACGGCAGGCACTACGTGTACCGGGTGTACGCCCCGCAGGACGCACTGCTCGCCGACCTGTTCTGGGAGGCGTGGCACACGCACGACGAGAGCAGGTACCCGCGCGCGTGGGACCTGTTCGACGCTGCGCTCATACGGCACGTGAGCTGACCGGACCGACCGGAGGACGCACCGAGGCGCCCCGCGTGTGCACGCGGGGCGCCTCGGCCACTCCAGGACACCGGTCGGGTCGGGTCAGTCCCGGTCCTCGTCGGCGAGGATCAGATACAGCTTCTTGCGGGCCTCGTTGATGACGCCGAGGGCCTTGTCCCGCTGGTCCTTGCTGCCGGTCTTCCACACCTGGCCGAACGCCTCCATCAGCCCGAACCCGGCCTGGCGGATCTCACCCAGCGCTTCCCAGTCGACACCCCGCGAGGCCTCCTCCCAGGGGGCCTCCGGGCCCTCGTCGGCGGCGGTGCGGCCGCTCTCGGTGAGCGAGAACAGCTTCTTGCCGCCCTCACTGGCGCTGGTGATCAGACCCTCGTCCTCCAGCAGCTGGAGGGTGGGGTAGACCGAGCCGGGGCTCGGCTTCCACGCGCCCCCGCTGCGCTCGGCGATCTCCTGGATCATCTCGTAGCCGTGCATGGGCCGGTCCTTGAGGAGGGCCAGGATCGAGGCCCGTACGTCACCGCGCCGCGCCCTCCCCCTGGGTCCCCCGCGTCCGCGCGGCCCCCAGGGCCCGGGGCCGAATCCCGGCCCGCCGGGCCCGAAACCACCGCCGGGTCCGAAGGGCCCGAAAGCGGCCCGCAGCGCCTCGAAGCCGCCCCGCCCGCCGTGGTGGTGGGGGCCGCCGTGCCCATGTCCGTGCTCGAATCCGTGGTTGCGCATCATCCACTCCATTCCATCGTTGATCAGTCGCGATGCGTCAACGATATATCGGAACTGTTCGTGTGGCAATCCCCTGCGCCCTGGGCCTCCGCGGAGGGCCTAGCGTCTGGCGGTATGCGTATCCGAATCGTCGACGCCTTCGCCGACCGCCCCTTCTCCGGCAACCCCGCGGGAGTCCTGCTGCTCGACGCCTTCCCGGACGACGGGTGGCTCCAGAACGTCGCCATGGAGGTCAATCACGCCGAGACGGCGTTCGCGCACCGGCTGCCGGAGAGAGGGGAGGCGGACTGGGCGCTGCGGTGGTTCACACCCGTCACGGAGGTGGCGATGTGCGGGCACGCCACGCTCGCCACGGCCCACGTGCTGCACACCACCGGCGCCCACGAGGGGCCGGTGCGGTTCGCGACCCGCAGCGGTGTGCTGGTGGCGACGCCCGCCGGGGACGGCTCGATCACCCTGGACTTCCCGACCGCCCCGCTCACCCCCGTCGAGGTCCCGGCCGGTGTGGCCGAGGCCCTGGGCGCCGAGCCGGTGGCCGCGTGCGACACCGGAGCGCAGGTCGGCGACCTGGTGCTGGAGCTGGCCGACGAGGCGACCGTCCTCGGACTCGCCCCGGACCACCGGGCCCTGGGGGCCTACTCGGCGCGCGGGATCATCGCCACCGCCCGCGCCGCCGACCCGGCCCGGGGCCACGACTTCGTCTCCCGCTGCTTCTTCCCGAACGTCGGCATCGACGAGGACCCGGTCACCGGCAGCGCCCACACCGCGCTGGCGCCCTACTGGTCCGCGCGCCTCGGCCGCCCCGACCTCACCGGACTCCAGGCGTCCCGGCGCTCGGGGACCGTGCGCACCGGGCTGCGCGGCGGGCGCACGCTGCTCACCGGGCGGGCGGTCACCGTGATCGACGGCGAACTGCTCACGCCGTAGGCAGCCAGCCGACCTTGCCGGCGAGCACGGCGTATCCGACGAACGCGCCGATGTCGAGCAGGGAGTGCGCCACCACCAGGGGGCCCACCCGGCCCCAGCGCCGGTACAGGTAGACGAAGACCACGCCCATCACCATGTTGCCGATGAAGCCACCGACGCCCTGGTAGAGGTGGTACGAGCCGCGCAGCAGGGAGCTGGCGACCAGCGCGGTGCCCGGTGTCCAGCCCAGCTGTCCGAGCCTGCGCAGCAGGTAGCCGACCACGATGACCTCTTCGAGGACGGCGTTCTGCACGGCGGAGAGGATCAGCACCGGGTACTTCCACCACACGTCGGGCAGTGCCTCGGGGACGACCGTGAGGTTGAAGCCGAGGCCGCGCGCGGCCAGGTAGAAGGCGATGCCGGTACTGCCGATCACGGCCGCGACGCCCGCCCCTCGGCCCAGGTCGGGCCAGGGGCGGGTGCGGTCGAAGCCGAGGGTGCGCAGGCTCTCGCCCTCACGCATCAGGAAGTGGGCGACGAGGGCGACGGGGACGAGGGCGGTGGTGATGCCGAACAGCTGCCAGGCGAGGTCCAGCCAGGGGCGGCCGGGCGCGGCCGAGGCGTTCAGGGTGGCGGCCTGGTCCTTCAGACCGCCCGGCTTGGTGACCGACCCGATGAAGCTGATCAGCGCCGACACACCGCTCGCGCCGAGCGACAGCGCGAGCACCAGCACGGTCTCGTCCCGCAGGATCCGCCGTACGCCCCGTTCCCCCGCCACGTCGACACCCACCAGCCCACCCGCCTCCACTCGACCGGTCCCACAGCTTGCCCGATCAACATGAGAAACCCACGACCGCCCCCCGCCTCAGCGCGCCGACGACAAACGGAGGAGGCCGCCGCCGGGGAATTCCGGAACGGACAGGCCGCGAACAAGCACACACGCCGCCCCCGGGCCGACGTCACGACTGCCGGTCGGCCACGGCACCAGACGGCAACCGCAGGACCGAACACCACGAGGCCGGGCACCCCAGAGCCGGGCACCGCGGGACCGGGCACCCCAAGGCCGGATGCCGCAAGGCCGGACACCCCAAGGCCGGGGGCCGGGGCGTGTGTGTCCGGTGCCCGGCCTTCGGCGTCGGCCGTCTCTGCGTGTCCCGCGTGAAAGGCGGGCGGTCGGGGTCAGCCCAGGGGGACCGGTTCCGGGATGCCCACCGGCCAGGTGTGGACCGGTTCGCCCGCGTGCATCAGCGTGGCGTAGCGGCGGGTCGTGGCGGCCAGGGCCGCCTCGCGGGACATGCCGCGTTCCAGGGCCCGGTGGAAGGTGGCCGCCTGCCAGGACGCCCCGTTGACCCGGCGCCGGCAGCGCTCCTCGATGACGCCCAGGTAGAGGTCGCGGTCGGCGGCCTCCACCCCCCACGCGTCCAGCCCGGCCGCGGCGAGGGGCAGCAGCTCGTCGCGCACGAGCGTGACGGCGTCGACCTCTGCCGTACCGCCGTACCGCCCGCGCCGGGGCCAGACGAAGCGGGCGTCGATGCCGTACCGGCAGGCCGCGTCGAAGTTGGCCTCGGCGGCCGCGAACGGCAGCCGGGTCCACACGGGCCGCGACTCCTCGGCGAGGGCCCGCACCAGGCCGTAGTAGAACGCCGCGTTGGCGATGACGTCGGTGATGGTGGGCCCGGCGGGCAGCACCCGGTTCTCGACGCGCAGGTGCGGGACGCCGTCCGCGATGCCGTACACCGGCCGGTTCCAGCGGTACACCGTGCCGTTGTGCAGCACCAGCTCCGCGAGCCTGGGCACCCCGCCCGCGTCGAGCACCTCCAGCGGGTCCTCGTCGTCGCACATCGGCAGCAGCGCCGGGAAGAAGCGCAGGTTCTCCTCGAACAGGTCGTACGCCGAGTCGATCCACCGCTCGCCGAACCAGGTGCGGGGCCGCACGCCCTGGGCCTGGAGCTCGGGCGGCCGGGTGTCGGTGGACTGCGTGAACAGCGGGGGCCGCGACTCCCGCCACAGCTCGTGCCCGAACAGGAACGGCGAGTTCGCCCCCACGGCGATCTGCGGCGCGCACGCGACCTGCGCGGCGTTCCACACGTCCGCGAAGCGCCCCGGCGTGACCTGGAGGTGCAGCTGCACGGACGTGCACGCGGCCTCCGGCACGATCGACTTGGACGTGCACGTCAGGTGCTCGACGCCCTCGATGTCCAGCTGGAAGTCCTCGCCCCGCGCGGCGACGATCTGATCGTTGAGCAGCGTGTAGCGGTCGACCTCGGAGAGGTTCGCCGAGACCAGGTCGTCGCGTTCGAGCGTCGGCAGGATGCCGATTATCACGATCCCGGCGTCCAGCTCGCCCGCCTTGCGGTCGGCGTACGCGAGGGACGTCCGCAGCTCCTCCGCGAGCCGGTCGAATACGCGCCCGCCCAGCCGGTGTGGGGCAATGTTGACTTCCAGGTTGAACATGGCGAGTTCTGTTTGGAAATCACGGCTCGCGATGCGTTCGAGCACCTGCGCATTCATCATGCGGGGCATGCCGTCGGCACCTGCCAGATTCAGCTCGATCTCCACGCCCATGAGGTTCTTGGGCCGGTCGAACCGTTTCTCCGCGAGGAGCCGCTCGAGTCCCGTCAGACACTTCCGGAGCTTCTCCCGGTAGTGCTGGCGATCGGACAGGTCGATCGGCCCTGCCACGACCTTCTCCCCCATCGAAGTGTCCCTCCTCGGATGGGCGGGCCGCAGATCCGGCCGCCGGGTAACGGTCCGGAAGGGATGATGCCCAGCGGATGCGATCGATAACGTCCCGCGCGGCCCCCGTGCCCGCTACTCTGTGGGAGGGAGTCCGGGGGCACATTCACGGGGCATGAAGCAGTACGCACCTTCTCATTCCCCGAGAGCCTCGTGAAAAACGCCGACGACAATCGGCCGACCGATCCGGCGGGATCGTACGAGGTCAGCAGGGGTCACTCGACGGGGAATCGGGATTTTCTCCCGCGAATCCACGACCGAATTGTGCCTTGTTCTGTTTACCGGAAACGGCTAGCCGAAACATCGCGTGAACACGTGTCGTATAAACTCCGCGAAGAAGGCAGAAGGTTGGCGCCCCGGTCCTGGTTCCTGCCGTCGGGAGATGTGCGGCAGACCGCTTCCACGCCTCGCTCACCGACCCGGGTCCCGGCTTCTCCGACTCCACGAGCTGACAGCGACGTCCGCCCCCGCCCTCGCGCCACCGCGCCTGTCGACAGAGAGGCGACCCACCATGCCCCTGCAAGTCCCCCCTGCGCCCGCGCCCGCCCTGCGCTCCGTCCTCGCGGCCCTCGGTTCCCCCACCGCGGTCCGTGAGGCCAGGACCCCGGCCCTGCGGTCCGCCCAGCATCCGGCCACGGCCGAACTCCCCCTGCCCGTCCATGTGCTGGACCGGATCACCCCCGAGGGGATGTCCGCGACCCGGCTGACCGGATGGCGCTTCCTGATCCGCTGCGACGAGCGGGCGGTGGCGGCTGCGGAGACGATGCTGACGCCGGACGGCTGGGCGTTCTCGCACTTCTTCGAGGGTCCGTACATCCCCTCCACCGAACGGGCGCTGCGACAGGCCGAGACCCTGCAACAGACCTATCAGCCGCGGCTGTTGTCGCTGCCGGGCCTCTACATGCTGACGCTGTGGCTGCACGGCGACTGCACCGCGGACGGCGCCGAGGGCCACCCCGCCGCCACCGACCTGCTCGTGCCGCTGGCCCCCGCGCCGCCCGGCATCGCGGCCCACCGGCCGCACCGGGTCGCCGAGTTGCTGCCGGTCCTGACGAACCGCGCCACTCCCCCCGCACCGCTGCTCGGCTCACCCGCCTGACGGACGGACGAACGCCCCGTGCCCCGCCGCCGGCCGACCGGCGACGGGGCACGTCGTTTCCCGCCCCGGCCCGCGCGCCCGGTCCGGACTAGCCCCATCAGGCCATCGCGAACCACCCGAACCGACCGGTCGATTGGGCTGAACCATCCGCTTGGGCGATGCGTCATCAACCTGTGAAGAAGCGGTGCTGCGAAATACCTGCGGATTGACGTCCGGAGAGCAACACTGGGTTCCGACCGACCATTCATCACGGGGGACGGACATGACATCGACACAGCGAAAGATCCCACCCATGTGCCAGCACCAGCCACCGTGCCCGACCGCAGAATCCGCCGACCGGGAGTCCGCCCGCCTCACGGCGCACCACCCGGAGCAGGGCTGGAGCCTGCTGTGCAACGGCGTTCTGCTCTTCGAGGACACCGGTGAGCTCCTGCCCGACGGCCAGGTCATCGCGCCGCACCGCCCCCTCGGTGCCGGCCGGGTGATGACCGCCGCCTGACGTACCGCCCGGGCGTCCTTCCGCTCCGCCCGGTGACCATGAGGGGCCGGCTCGCCCACGTTTCGGGGCGCACCGGCCCCGACGCATGTCCGGAGACGGCCACCGCGGGTGACCGTCCGGACCGGCTGCGTCAGCCGCGCGGTGCGCGTCCCCGTCTCACAGCCCCACGTCCCGGCTGCGCAGGTCGTCCAGGGACTCCCGGCGGACCAGCAGCCGGGCGCGGCCGTCGCGCACGGCGACCACGGGCGGCCGGCCGACCATGTTGTAGGCGGAGGCCATGGACAGCTGGTAGGCGCCGGACACCGGCACCGCGAGGAGGTCCCCGGGCCGGATGTCGGCGGGGAGTTCGGCCTCGGCGAGGACGTCCCCGGCCTCGCAGTGCCGGCCGACGACGGTCACCGGGGCGGTGGGCCCGGTGCTGTGGCGGCCGATGAGCCGGGGGGCGTACCGGACGCCGTACAGGGCCGGGCGCGGGTTGTCGCTCATGCCGCCGTCGACGGCCGCGAAGGTCCGCCCGCCGGTGTGCTTGACCGCGAGCACGTGGTAGACGGCGACGCCCGCGGGGCCCACGACGGCACGGCCGGGTTCGACGATCAGCCGGGGCACCGGGAGGCCCGCCGAGGCGCAGGCGTCGGCCAGTTCCGCGCGGACCCTGCGGGCCAGGGCGGTGAGGTCGAGGGCCGGTTCGCCGGGGCGGTAGGCGATGCCGTGGCCGCCGCCCAGGTCGAGCTCGGGCAGGACCACGCCGTGCTGCCGGTGCAGCCTGGCCATCAGGCCGACCATGCGGCGCACGGCGGCGAGGTACGGCTTCACGCCGGTGATCTGCGAGCCCAGGTGGCAGTGGAGCCCGGTGAGTCGCAGGTGCGGCTGGTCGAGGATGCGGGCGATGGCGTGCTGGGCGTAGCCGTCGGCGAGGGAGAGACCGAACTTCTGGTCCTCCGTGCCGGTGCGGATCTTGTCGTGTCCGCCCGCGGCGATGCCGGGCACCACCCGGACCAGAACGTCCTGCCGGTGGCCGGGGCCCGCGGCGGCGGCGAGCCGGGGTATCTCCGAGGGGCTGTCGATCACGATGCGGCCCACGCCGAGCCGCAGCGCCAGTTCCAGGTCGCGCGGGGACTTGGCGTTGCCGTGCAGCACGATCCGCTCCGGCGGGAAGCCCGCGGTGACCGCGAGTCCCAGTTCGCCGGCCGAACAGACGTCCAGGCCCAGGCCCTCCTCGTACACCCAGTGCACCATGGCCCGGCACAGGAACGCCTTGGCGGCGTAGACGACCTCGGCGTCGGGGAAGGCGTCGCGGTAGGTGCGGCAGCGTTCCCGGACCTCGTTCTCGTCGAGGACGTAGACGGGGGTGCCGAAGCGGTCGGCCACCTCGGCGAGCGATACGCCGCCCACGGCCGGGTGGCCCGTGCGGGGCTCGGTGGTGGAGGCGGGCCACACCGGCAGTCCGGTGGGCACGGTGGTGACGGTGGTGTCGTGCAGGGTCGTCATCGGGAACTGCCTCTCATCCGATCCGCAGGGGCGCGGCGGGCTCGACGGGGCCGACCGGGGTGGGCGCGGGTGCCGAGAACCGGGGGTCCACGGTGACCGTGGTGACACCGAGCGGGGCGGTCAGCGCGCGCAGCGCGGGCTCGGCGAGCCGGATCCACGGCCGGCCGGGGCCGAGGGCGGCGGCGAGGCGCCGGGCCGAGGTGAAGCCGACGGCCGTACGGTCGCCGAGCGGGGTGCGGAACAGCCGGGTCGCGCATCCCGCGGGTCCCGGCCGGACGGGCACGTACAGGGGTCCGGCCGGGGAGCGATCGGAGGGCTCCGGGTCTTCGTCGCACAGAGGTTCGAGCATGGGGTGTCTCCTGGAGGATCCGGGACGGTGTGTCGACGGGTCGGCCGCGCCCGGTGCGCGGGGCCCGGGAGCCCCGGGCGCGGGGAGGCGGGCCGGGGCTCGCCGTCGACGCTATGCCCGTCGGACCTGCCCCTCCGAGAGCTCATGACGCGATGCTGACGGTGTCCGGCGGGACGCTGACGGGATGCTGACGCGCGGGGCTCCGGCGCCGGTGGAAGGCGTCAGGGGCACGCCAGGAAGGGGTGCGCGCGCTGGCCGTGGGGCGAGGACGGGGGTGTGATGGAAGGAGCCTCGCGCGCGGGGCCGCCCCCGGGGACTCCGGTGGGCCCGTACGGCGATCGGTGGAGCGATGTCCGGATACGACGCCTCCGCGGCCCCCCGGGTCGTGGTCGGCGTGAGCGGTTCCCTGGGCAGTGTCACCGCGCTGTCGCGGGCCGTTGCGGAGGCCAGGTGCCGGGGTGCCGAGCTGTGGCCCGTGCTGGCCTGGGAGCCGCCCGGCGAGGAAGTGGGCACACGGCGCTTCCCCGGGCCCTGTCCGCCGGCCGACGAGTGGCAGCGGCTGGCCGGGCGGCGGCTCGGCTCGGTGCTCGACGACGTCTTCGGCGGCAGCGGTCCCGGGGTGCCGATGCGGGCGCTCGTCATCCGCGGCACGCCCGGCCGGGCCCTGGTGGAGACGGCGGCCCGCGACACGGACGTGCTGGTGGTGGGGGCGGGCCGGCGCGGCTGGCACCGGGCGTTCTCCGGACATGTCTCCCGCTACTGCCTGGCGCACGCGACCTGCCCGGTCCTCGCGGTCCCGCCCTCCCCGCTGGAGTCGGACCTCAGCGCGGCCCACCGCCGCAACACCTGGCACCTCCCCCTGACCACCCGTGACCTGCGCCACCACCGCGACACCCGCTGACCGCCGGCGGGACGCCGGCGGTCAGCGGGTTGCGCGAGGAGGGCGATCACGAGCGCGCGGACCGGCTGGGGGCGTCCCCCGCGACCGGCGCCCGTGTCGTCAGCCGCCCTTGGTCAGTTCCCGGAGCGCGACGTTGAGTTCGAGGACGTTGACACGAGGTTCGCCGACGAAGCCGAGGGTCCGGCCGCTCGTGTGGTCCTCGACCAGCTTCCGCACCCGCTCGACCGGCAGGCCGTTCTCCGCGGCGACCCGGTGGACCTGGAGGCCGGCGTAGGCCGGTGAGATGTCCGGGTCGAGTCCGGAGCCGGAGGAGGTCACCGCGTCGGCGGGCACCCGGGACGGATCCACGGTGTAGCCGGGCACCGAGTTGTCCCTGACGACGGCGGCCTTGGCGTCCCGCACCTGCTGGACCAGGTCCTTGTTGTCGGCGGCCAGGTTGGTGGCGCCGGACAGGATCAGCTTGTACCGCGTGTTGACGCTGTTGGTGCCCAGGCCGTTCTGCGGGCGGCCCTGGAACCACTTCAGGTCGGGGTCCGGTGTCTCCTGCCCCTTCTTCAGCGGCAGGTTGTACGACTGCCCGATCAGCGAGGAGCCGACGACCCTGCCGTTCGCCTTGATCTCGGAGCCGTTCGCCCTGTCGTGGAACAGACCTTGGGCGAGGCCCGTGACGACCAGCGGATAGGCGACGCCCGTGACCAGGGTCAGCACGAGGAGGGCGCGCAGCCCCGCTCCGAGCAACCGGGCCGTGATGGATACGGAGTTGTTCATGCCGATCAACGCTCTTTCGGAAAGTCACAGCCCGGGAATGAGGGAGATGAGCAGGTCGATGACCTTGATGCCGACGAAGGGGGCGATCAGCCCGCCGAGCCCGTAGACGCCGAGGTTGCGCCGCAGCATCCGGTCCGCGCCGACCGGCCGGTAGCGCACGCCCCGCAGCGCGAGCGGCACCAGCACGACGATGATCAGCGCGTTGAAGATCACGGCCGACAGGATCGCGGAGTCCGGCGAGGACAGGGCCATGATGTTGAGCCTGTCCAGGCCCGGGTAGACCGCGGCGAACAGCGCCGGGATGATCGCGAAGTACTTGGCGACGTCGTTGGCGATGGAGAACGTCGTCAACGCGCCCCGGGTGATGAGGAGTTGCTTGCCGATCTCGACGATCTCGATGAGCTTGGTCGGGTTGGAGTCGAGGTCGACCATGTTGCCGGCCTCCTTGGCGGCCGACGTACCGGTGTTCATCGCCACGCCGACGTCGGCCTGGGCGAGCGCCGGGGCGTCGTTGGTGCCGTCCCCGGTCATCGCGACCAGCTTGCCGCCGGCCTGCTCGCGCTTGATGAGGGCCATCTTGTCCTCGGGGGTGGCCTCGGCGAGGAAGTCGTCGACACCCGCCTCCTCGGCGATCGCCCTGGCCGTCAGCGGGTTGTCGCCCGTGATCATGACCGTTTTGATGCCCATGCGGCGCAGTTCGCCGAAACGCTCGCGCATGCCGTCCTTGACGACGTCCTTGAGGTGGACGACGCCCAGCACCCGGGCGCCTTCGGTGTCCTCGACGGCGACGAGCAGCGGGGTGCCTCCCGCCGCGGCGATCCGGTCGGTCAGCTCCTGGGCGTCGGCGGCGACGTCGCCGCCGCGTTCGCGGACCCAGGCGGTGACCGAACCGGCGGCGCCCTTGCGGATGCTGCGCCCGTCGACGTCCACGCCCGACATACGGGTCTGGGCGGTGAAGGCGATCCACTCGGCGCCCGACAGCTCGCCCTGGTGGCGCTCCCGCAGCCCGTACCGCTCCTTGGCCAGGACGACGACGGAGCGGCCCTCGGGTGTCTCGTCGGCCAGCGAGGAGAGCTGTGCGGCGTCGGCGACCTCGGCCTCGGTGGTGCCGCGCACGGGGACGAACTCGGACGCCTGCCGGTTGCCGAGGGTGATCGTGCCGGTCTTGTCGAGCAGCAGCGTGGAGACGTCTCCCGCGGCCTCGACGGCGCGGCCGGACATCGCGAGGACGTTGCGCTGCACCAGCCGGTCCATGCCGGCGATGCCGATGGCGGACAGCAGCGCGCCGATCGTGGTCGGGATGAGGCAGACCAGCAGGGCCACCAGCACGACCGTCGTCAGATGCGTGCCGGCGTAGTCCGCGAAGGGCGGCAGGGTGGCGCAGGCCAGCAGGAAGACGATCGTGAGCGACGCGAGCAGGATGTTCAGCGCGATCTCGTTGGGCGTCTTCTGTCTGGCCGCGCCCTCGACGAGGCCGATCATCCGGTCGATGAACGTCTCACCCGGCTTCGTCGTGATCCTGATGACGATGCGGTCGGACAGCACCTTCGTGCCGCCCGTGACGGCCGAGCGGTCGCCGCCCGACTCGCGGATGACGGGCGCCGACTCTCCGGTGATGGCGGACTCGTCGACGGAGGCGACACCCTCGACGACGTCACCGTCGCCGGGTATGACGTCACCGGTCTCGCAGACGACCAGGTCACCGATCCTCAGGTCGGTGCCCGGGACCCGCTCCTCGGACGCGCCGCCCGTGCGCAGCCGCCGGGCCACGGTGTCGGTCCTGGCCCTGCGCAGGGTGTCGGCCTGGGCCTTGCCGCGCCCCTCGGCGACCGCCTCGGCGAGGTTGGCGAAGATGACGGTCAGCCACAGCCAGGCGCTGATGGTCCAGCCGAACCAGTCGCCCGGGTCGGTGAAGGAGAAGACGGTCGTCAGGATCGAGCCGACCCACACCACGAACATCACGGGCGACTTGACCATCACCCGCGGGTCGAGCTTGCGGAAGGCCTCCGGCAGGGACCTGATGAGCTGCTTGGGATCGAAGAGGCCCGCGCCGACACGGCTCTCGGCGGGCCGGTGACCGGTGGGGACGTCGCTGTGCGGCGCCCGGGTCTCGGTGGCTGTGGACATCGAGTCCTCTGACTTCTCTGGCTTCTCGGTACGGGTGGTCATCACGCCAGCCCCTCGGCGAGCGGGCCCAGCGCGAGGGCGGGGAAGTAGGTGAGACCGGTGATGATCAGGACGGCGCCGACGAGCAGCCCGGTGAACAGCGGCTTCTCGGTGCGCAGGGTGCCCACCGTGGCGGGCACCGGCCGCTGCTCGGCGAGCGAACCGGCGAGCGCGAGGACGAACACCATCGGCAGGAAGCGGCCGAGCAGCATCGCGAGGGCGGTCGTGGTGTTGTACCAGTCGGTGTTCGCGTTCAGTCCGGCGAAGGCCGAACCGTTGTTGTTCACGGCCGACGTGAAGGCGTACAGCACCTCGGAAAACCCGTGCGCACCGGGGTTCAGCATCGAGTGCGGCGGGGTGGGCAGCGCCATGGAGGCCGCCGTGAACACCAGCACCAGGGCCGGGGTGACCAGGATGTAGCAGGCGGCGAGCTTCATCTCGCGGCCGCCGATCTTCTTGCCCAGGTACTCGGGCGTGCGGCCGACCATCAGACCGGCGATGAACACGGCGATGACCGCGAGGATCAGCATGCCGTAGAGGCCGGAACCGGTGCCGCCGGGCGCGATCTCGCCCAGCATCATGCCGAGCATGGTGATCCCGCCGCCGAGCCCCGTGAAGGACGAGTGGAAGGAGTCCACGGCGCCGGTCGAGGTCAGCGTCGTCGACACGGCGAAGATCGAGGAGCCGCCGATACCGAACCGGACCTCCTTGCCTTCGAACGCTCCGCCCGCCGCCTGGAGCGCCGGGCCGTGGTGGGCGAACTCGGTCCACATCATCAGGGCGACGAAGCCGAGCCAGATGGTGCCCATCGTGGCGAGGATCGCGTACCCCTGCCGCACCGAGCCGACCAGGAGACCGAAGGTGCGGGTCAGCGCGAACGGGATCAGCAGGATCAGGAAGATCTCGAACAGGTTGGTGAACGGGGTGGGGTTCTCGAAGGGGTGGGCGGAGTTGGCGTTGAAGTAGCCGCCGCCGTTGGTGCCCAACTCCTTGATGGCCTCCTGGGAGGCGACCGCGCCGCCGTTCCACTGCTGCGAGCCGCCCATGAACTGGCCGACCGCGTGGATGCCGGAGAAGTTCTGGAGCGCGCCGCAGGCCACCAGGACCAGCGCGGCGACGAAGGCGAGCGGCACCAGGATCCGTACGGTCCCCCGCACCAGGTCGGACCAGAAGTTGCCCAGTTCACCGG
The DNA here is from genome assembly GCF_040638185.1 of Streptomyces sp. NPDC026672. NCBI lineage: Bacteria > Bacillati > Actinomycetota > Actinomycetes > Kitasatosporales > Streptomycetaceae > Streptomyces > Streptomyces sp. NPDC026672. The sequence goes on along the minus strand of NZ_JBEZXS010000051.1, from coordinate 24,809 downwards.
TGCGGGAGCGGGCGAATCCCCGCACCAGCGCCACGGCGACGGCCATGCCGACGGCCGCCGAGACGAAGTTCTGCACGGCGAGACCCGCGGTCTGCACGACGTGCCCCATGGTCTGTTCGCCGTAGTACGACTGCCAGTTGGTGTTGGTCACGAAGGACACGGCCGTGTTGAACGACTGGGCCGGGTTCACCGAGGAGAAGCCGAGCGAGCCGGGCAGCACGCCCTGGATCCGCTGGAGCAGGTAGAGGAACAGGACACCCACGACGGAGAAGGCGAGGACACCGCGCAGATAGCCGGGCCAGCGCATCTCGGTGTCCGGGTCGGCACCGATGCCCCGGTAGATCCACCTCTCCACGCGCAGATGCTTCGGGGAGGAGTAGACCCGGGCCATGTAGGTGCCGAGGGGGGCGTAGCAGAGTGCCAGCGCGCCGATCAGGGCGAGCAGTTGGAGCACTCCGGCGAGGACGGGACCCATGCGCGTCTCAGAACCTCTCCGGGAAGATCAGGGCGAGGACGAGATAGCCCAGCAGGGCGACGGCCACGACCAGGCCGACGACGTTCTCGGCGGTCACAGCTTCGTCACCCCCTTGGCTATGAGGGCCACCAGCGCGAAGACCACGACCGTGGTGACGACGAAGGCCAGATCGGCCATCGTGAACTCCTGGAGTGAGGTTCGGAAAGGAACGGAACGGAAGGGAACGGACGGTTCGAGGAAAGCGCGCATCCGACCGTTTCCGGCCACCGTTGATGGGTCCCTTACGGGCGCCCGCGGGCCCTTGACGGGACTCTTACGGCCCGCCGTTTCATCAGGACCGTGTCAAAGAGCGTCAGGAGGGGGGACTGCCGGGCCGCGGGTCCCTACCGTCGGAGGTATGGAGCGGTACGACGAGGCACGGCCGGCGGGCGGGGACGTGGTGCACGACCGTCACTGGGCCGGTGACGTGCGGGTCGCGGTCCGCTGCGCGGCCGGGCTGTTCACCATGCTGCTGCTGATCGACGCGGCGGCGGGCGGCCTGACGTGGTGGCGCGGCGCCCTGTGGGCCGGGCTGGCCGTCCTGCTGTTCCTGGTCCTGGTGCCGGCCCGGGTCTCGGCGGGCGAGGGCTGGCTGGCCTCCCGTCGGCTGCTGCGCACCCGCCGGGTCCGCACCGACCTGCTGGTGTCGGTGTACCGTGTGGACGGCGTGTCCCGGCGTCTGGTCCTGCGCGACACGTTCGGCGGCCGTGTGGAGGTGGACCCCCGGACGCTGATCGACGACCCCCGGCTGTGGTACCGCGTGGCCGAGGACGCCCGGCGTTCCCTGACCGCGGGCGGCCTGTTGTACGGGGCGACGGCCCTGCGCCGGATCGAGGACGACATCAACGGCGAGACGGCCCACACGGTCTTCCGCGTCTCCGGCCTCGACTGACCGGGTCCATCACTCTCGGTGTTCTCCCCCGCCGGCCGGACACCCCTGCTCCCCCGTACCGCCCAGCAGACGTCCGGCGTGCGCGGTCCTCCGTTTCCTGACGTTCCGCCACCGCGCGGAAGGCGATTCTTAACGCAAGATTGACGCCCGCGTGGCCCTGATCCATGGGCCCGCGCGTCACTCTCCGCTTACGCTGGTGCGGCCGTCCGCGTGATGGCGGGAAACCACTGCGCCGCACGTCAGGAGCACCCCGATGGCCACGACGGAACACCCTCCTCCCAGTCGCCTGCGCGCCTGGATGCTGGAGGGCCTGTCCGACATGGGCAGGGGAGCGGCCGGGGCCGACGCGCAGGAGCCGGCGCACAAGGGCCAGCGGTGGTGGCGCGTCATGTGCCTCACCGGTGTGGACTACTTCTCCACCCTGGGCTACCAGCCGGGCATCGCCGCGCTGGCCGCCGGGCTGCTGTCGCCCGTCGCGACCATCGTCCTGGTGATAGTGACCCTGGCCGGCGCCCTGCCGGTGTACCGCCGGGTCGCCCGGGAGAGCCCGCACGGCGAGGGCTCGATCGCCATGCTGGAACGCCTGCTGTCGTTCTGGCAGGGCAAGTTGTTCGTGCTGACCCTGCTGGGCTTCGCGGCCACCGACTTCCTCATCACCATCACGCTGTCGGCCGCCGACGCCTCCACCCACCTGGTGGAGAACCCGCATCTGACCGACCTGCTGCACGGCAAGCAGATGCTGATCACGCTCGTCCTGGTCGCCCTGCTGGGCGCCGTGTTCCTCAAGGGATTCCTGGAGGCCGTCGGCGTCGCGGTCGTGCTCGTCGGCGTCTACCTCGCGCTGAACGTCGTCGTGGTGGTCACCGGCCTGTGGCACGTCCTCACCGCCGAGCACGTGGTCACCGACTGGGCGAACGCCCTGACCACGGAGCACGGCAACGTCTTCGTCATGATCGGCGTCGCCCTGATCGTCTTCCCCAAGCTCGCGCTGGGCCTGTCCGGCTTCGAGACCGGCGTCGCCGTGATGCCGCACGTCGAGGGCGACCCCGGCGACACCGAGGCCAATCCGAAGGGCCGTATCCGGGACACCAGGAAGCTGCTGACCACCGCGGCCGTCATCATGAGCTGCTTCCTGATCACCACCAGCTTCATCACCACGCTGCTCATCCCGGAGAGCGAGTTCAAGTCCGGCGGCCAGGCCAACGGCCGCGCGCTGGCCTATCTGGCGCACCAGTACCTCGGCAACGCCTTCGGCACGGTGTACGACGTGTCGACCATCGCGATCCTGTGGTTCGCCGGTGCCTCCGCGATGGCGGGCCTGCTCAACCTGATGCCGCGCTATCTGCCCCGCTACGGCATGGCACCGCACTGGGCCCGCGCGGTCCGTCCCATGGTCATCGTGTTCACGCTGGTCGCCTTCCTGGTGACCTGGATCTTCGACGCGAACGTGGACGCGCAGGGCGGCGCCTACGCGACCGGTGTGCTGGTGCTCATCAGCTCGGCGGCGATCGCGGTGACCATCGCCGCGCGCAAGGCCGGCCAGCGCAACTGGACCGTCGCGTTCGCGGTGATCTCGGCCGTGTTCCTCTACACGACCGTCGTGAACGTCATCGAGCGCCCGGACGGTGTGAAGATCGGTGCCTGCTTCATCGCGGGGATCATCCTGGTCTCGCTGCTGTCGCGGCTGGCCCGCGCCTTCGAGCTGCGCGTGACGAGCGTGGTGCTCGACCCCATGGCGGAACGTTTCATCCGGGATATGGCCAGCCGTAAGATCCGGTTCATCGCGAACGAGCCGGACCGGCGGGACAAGGCCGAGTACCGGGACAAGATCGAGCAGATCCGGCAGGACAACGACCTTCCGGAGCAGGAGGACTTCGTCTTCGCGGAGGTCACGGTCACCGACCCCTCCGAGTTCGAGGCTCAGCTGACCGTGCACGGCGAGGTGCTGCACGACCGCTACCGCATCCTCACCCTGGAGTCCGCGTCCGTCCCCAACGCCCTGGCGGCGCTGCTCCTGCACGTCCGCGACGAGACGCACTGCACCCCGCACATCTACTTCGAGTGGACCGAGGGCAGCCCCTTCGCCAACTTCCTCCGCTTCTTCCTCTTCGGCCAGGGCGAGGTCGCCCCGGTCACCCGGGAGGTCCTGCGCGAGGCGGAGCCGGACCCGAAGCGCAGGCCCCGCGTCCACACGGGCTGAGCGTGGCCGTCGGCCACCGGCCCCGCGCCCATCGCCCCTCCCCCGTCACCCCCACGGCCCACCCCGCGTCCGCTCTCGTCCGACCTGGCCTTATCGTGACCGGCATGCAGTCCTACACGATCGGCCAGGCGGCGCGGCTGCTCGGCGTGAGTCCCGACACCGCCCGCCGCTGGGCCGACGCCGGCCGGGTGGCGACCCACCGCGACGAGGCCGGGCGGCGCCTCATCGACGGCAAGGACCTCGCCGCGTTCTCCGTCGAGCTGGCCGGCTCGGGCACCGACGACGAGGACGCCCCGTACACCTCGGTGCGCAACGCGTTCCCCGGCATCGTCACCGCGATCAAGCTCGGCGACGTCGCCGCGCAGGTCGAGATCCAGGCGGGCCCGCACCGGCTGGTCTCCCTGCTGACCCGGGAGGCCGTGGAGGAACTGGGCCTGGAGGTCGGCATGGAGGCCACGGCCCGGGTCAAGTCCACCAACGTGCACATCGACCGCGTCTGATCCCCGGCCGTCACGGCGGCGGCCCCCCTTCGCGGCCGCCCCGCCGGACACCTCGGGTGGAGGCCGCCGCCCCGGGCCTGCGCCCCGCCCGGGGCGGCGGCCCCGGCTCACATGGTCACCGCGGTGACCGCACGCTCACGCCTTCACCGAGTACGAGTGCGCCCCCGTTCCGGCCAGCGCGCCCCCGTCGACGATCAGGTACTCGTCGCGGATCGGGCGGCCCGCGAACCACGACTCCAGGATCTCCCGGGTGCCGGCCGCGTACCGCGCCTGCGCCGACAGCGAGGAGCCGGAGATGTGCGGGGTCATCCCGTGGTGCGGCATGGTCCGCCAGGGGTGGTCGGCCGGCGCCGGCTGCGGGTACCACACGTCACCCGCGTACCCCGCCAACTGCCCGCTGCGCAGCGCCCGTTCCACGGCGTCACGGTCCACGATCCGGGCTCGCGCGGTGTTGATGAGGTACGCGCCGCGCTTCATCGTGCCGAGCAGTTCGTCCCCGAACAGCCCCTCCGTCTCCGGGTGCAGGGGCGCGTTGACGGTCACGACGTCGCACAGCGGCGCCATCTCCGCCGCGCTCTCGTGGAAGGTCAGCCCCAGTTCCTCCTCCACCTCGCGCGGCAGCCGGTACCGGTCCGTGTAGTGCAGCTTCACGTCGAAGGGCGCGAGCCGCCGCAGCACCGCGAGCCCGATCCGCCCGGCGGCCACCGTGCCGACGTGCATGCCCTCCAGGTCGTACGAACGGGCCACGCAGTCCGCGATGTTCCAGCCGCCGTCCAGCACGACCCGGTGGGAGGGCAGGTAGTTGCGCACCAGGGACAGCGTCATCATCACCACGTGCTCGGCGACGCTGATGCTGTTGCAGTACGTCACCTCGGCGACCGTCACGCCGTGCGCGATGGCGGCGTCCAGGTCGACGTGGTCGGAGCCGATGCCGGCGGTGACGGCGAGCTTGAGGTTCTTGGCGGCGGCGATCCGCTCGGGGGTCAGGTAGGCGGGCCAGAACGGCTGGGAGATGACGATGTCCGCGTCCGGCAGCTCACGGTCGAACACCGAGCCGTCGCCGTCCTTGTCGGAGGTGACGACGAGGGTGTGCCCGGCGCTCTCCAGGAAGGAGCGCAGGCCGAGTTCGCCGGAGACGCTGCCGAGGAGCCGGCCCGGCGTGAAGTCGACGGCCTCCGGGGTGGGCGCGGTCTGGCCGCCGGGGTAGTGGTCGATGACGGGAAGGTCGTCGCGGGCGTACGTGGTCGGGTATCCGTCGGTCGGGTCGTCGTACAGGACGCAGAGCACCTTGGCCATCTCGCGGCTCCTCAACTGGCGTTGTCGGAAGGTGCGTTTCACGATCCTCGGAGCTGAACACCCTGGTCAAAGCGATCCTGGCTATGTCCGAATAGCCCGCGGCTATCAGTCGCGTCCGCCCAGGTAGGTGTGCAGCAGGTCGTCCAGGGCGTCCCGCACCCCGGCCCCGCGCGCCACCGTCACCAGCGCCTCGGCGAGCACCGACCCGGGTTCGCCGCGCGCCACGACCAGACCGACGCGCGGCCCGTGCGCCGGCCCCGTCAGCGGCACCACCCGCATCCCCTCCGGCACACCGAACATGTGCAGCCACGCGTGCGAGATCACGCTCGACCAACGCCCGCCCGGCAGATGGGCGTAGAGCCCGGCGACGCTGTCCGACTCGATCGCCGGGACCGCCGTCGCGCCGTCGGCCGCGAAGCACTCGTCCATGATCCGCCGGTTGCGCATCCGCGTCCCCAGCAGGCACAACGGCAGCGCGGCGGCCTGCGCCCAACGCGCTCGCGCGACACCGCCGAGCGGGCCGTCGACGGGGGTGAGCAGGACGTACCGCTCCTCGTACAGCGGGAAGCGGCGCACCTGCCGCAGCGCGTCGTCGTCCAGGTACGTCATCGCCGCGTCCAGTTCGAACTCGCCCAGCCCGTGGGTGATCTCGGCCGAGGACAGCGACTCGACGGCCACCCGGGCGCCCGGGTGCCTCTCGCAGAAGGGGGTGGTGAGCAGCGAGGCGGCGGGCAGCGCCGTGGGCACCACACCGAGCCGCAGGGTGCCGGTCAGCCCGCCGCGCAGCAGCGACAACTGCTGCCGCAGCGCGTCCTGTTCGGCCAGGATGCGCTGCGCCCAGGCCAGCACCAGCTCGCCCTCCGGGGTCAGCCCCTCGTACCGCCGTCCGCGCCGCACGATCGGCACGTCCAGTTCGTGTTCCAGGCGGCGTATCGCGGCCGACAGCGAGGGTTGGGAGACGTAGCAGGCCGCCGCGGCGCGGGCGAAGTGCCGCTCCCGGGCGAGGGCGACGAGGTATTCGAGCTGGCGCAGCAGCATGTGCGGCCTCCGCGAGGGCTGGAAGAGATCAACAGGCTCCCGCAGAGGGCCGTTTCACACCGCGGCCGCCGCCTGGGGCAGCCAGCCGCGGTAGGCGCCGTCCACCCGGATCGCGGTGATGCCGCTGATGTGCCGGGCTCCACAGCGGTCCTGCGGGAGCACGAGCTGGGGTCCGGCCCGGTCGAGCGGGGTGTCGTCGATGCTCACGGCGAGCAGGACCGGGGCGTGGGCGAAGTCGGGGTCGATCTCGGCCCAGGACAGCAGGGCGTGGTGCCCGTCCGCTCCCGTCACGGCGATGAGGAAGCGCAGCCGGTCCTTGCGGCGGACGGGGTCGAAGCCGGGCCCCGCGTCGGTGAGCACGTCGTACAGGCGCGGTCCGGCGAACGCGTGGTACTGCATTCCGCTGGTGGCGCACTCGAAGGCGACCTTCACCCGGTGCTGCGGCCAGCGGAGCAGATCGGGCACGCCCAGCCGGGCCGGCCGGGCCAGATCGCCGCCCAGGGCGAGTTCCGCGAACGTCACGTGCCACCACCTCCCGCATGACGGTACCCGGAGCACGGCACCGTACAAACGCACATGCGCACCACACCCCGCCATTGTCCCTGCTCATGCAATGCGACAGAAGACTTCCGCCTGGCAGATGCGGCAGTATCATCATCACCACACGGCCCCGGAGCGGCCGTGCCAGGGTGCGCAGCCTTCCCGAGTGCTCCAAGGAGTAGATCCGTGATGACCCGTTCCGCGCGCCGGACCCGGCGATCGTTGCAGCTGGCCGGTGCGGGAGTCGCCGCACTGCTGGCCCTGAGCGCCTGTTCCTCCTCCGACGACTCGTCCTCGTCGTCGTCCTCGGCTTCGTCCTCGGACTCGTCCTCGGACTCGTCCGCCGCGTCGCCCAAGATGTCCGGCACGGTCACCGTGTTCGCCGCGGCCTCGCTCAAGGAGAGCTTCACGGCGCTGGGCAAGACGTTCGAGCAGGAGCACCCCGGCACCGAGGTCGCCTTCAACTTCGGCGGCAGCGACACCCTGGCCGCGAGCATCACCGGCGGCGCCCCGGCCGACGTGTTCGCCGCCGCGAGCCCCAAGACCATGGCGATCGTCACGGACAAGGGCGGCGCCTCCGGCACCCCCGCCACGTTCGTGCGCAACCAGCTGGAGATCGCCACCCTGCCGGGCAACCCCGACAAGGTCGCCTCTCTGAAGGACCTCACCAAGTCGGACCTGAAGGTCGTCCTGTGCGACAAGACCGTGCCGTGCGGCGCGGCCGCCCAGAAGGCCCTGGACGCGAGCAAGCTGAAGCTCACGCCGGTCTCCTACGAGCAGGACGTCAAGAGCGCCCTGACGAAGGTCGAGCTGAAGGAGGCCGACGCCGCGGTCGTGTACCAGACCGATGTGAAGGCCGCGGGTGACAAGGTGGAGGGCGTGGAGTTCCCCGAGTCGGCCGACGCCATCAACGACTACCCGATCGCCCTGCTGAAGAACGCGCCCAACGCCGTGGCGGCCAAGGCGTTCATCGCGCTGGTGCAGTCCCCCGACGGCCAGCAGGTGCTGAACGAGGCCGGGTTCCTCAAGCCGTGACCCAGCTCGACGAGTCCGGTGCCGCGGCCGACACCCTAGAGGGCGGTCCGCGGCGCCGGCGCGGGCGGGGGGTGCCGCTGCCGCTCCTGCTTCCCGGTGTCGTCGCCCTGGCCTTTCTGCTCCTGCCCCTGCTCGCACTGCTGGTACGGGCCCCGTGGAGCAGCCTCCCGGACCTGCTGACCAGCACCGGCGTCTGGCAGGCCCTCCAGCTGTCCCTGGTCACCGCGACGGCGGCGACCGCCGTGAGCATGGTCCTGGGTGTGCCGCTGGCCTGGCTGCTGGCCCGCACCGAGTTCCCGGGACGCGGTCTGGTCCGCGCGCTGGTGACCCTGCCGCTGGTCCTGCCGCCGGTCGTGGGCGGTGTGGCGCTGCTGCTCGCCCTCGGCCGCAACGGGGTGGTCGGCAAGTGGCTGGACTCCTGGTTCGGGATCACGCTGCCGTTCACCACGGCGGGTGTCGTGATCGCCGAGGCGTTCGTGGCGATGCCGTTCCTCGTGATCAGCGTCGAGGGCACCCTGCGCGCCGCCGACCCCCGCTTCGAGGAGGCCGCCGCCACCCTGGGCGCCTCCCGCTTCACCGCCTTCCGCCGCGTCACGCTCCCGCTGATCGCCCCCGGCATCGCCGCCGGGGCGGTCCTCGCCTGGGCCCGCGCGCTCGGCGAGTTCGGCGCGACGATCACCTTCGCGGGCAACTTCCCCGGCCGCACGCAGACGATGCCGCTCGCGGTCTACCTGGCCCTCCAGAACGACCCCGACGCGGCCATCGCCCTGAGCCTGGTCCTCCTGACGGTGTCCATCGCCGTCCTGGCGGGCCTGCGGGACCGCTGGATGACCGCCACATGAGCGGGCGGGGTACGGCGCGACGCGCGACGGGTACCCCCACCGTGCCGCTCCCCTCCCCCGCCCACCCCAGGATGTGCGCCCCATGACCGACATCGACGACACCACCGCCGGCCTCACCGCCGAGGGCGCGGGCGGCGGTCCGGGCGGCGGGCTCGACGCCCGTCTCGTCGTCGACCGCGGGACCTTCCGGCTGGACGTCGCGCTGCACGCCGCGCCCGGTGACGTCCTCGCCCTGCTGGGACCCAACGGCGCGGGCAAGACCACCGCGCTGCGCGCGCTCGCCGGTCTCGTCCCGCTCGGCGGTGGCCATCTGCGGCTGGACGGCGTCGAGTTGGACCGTACGCCGCCGGAGTCCCGGCCCGTGGGCGTGGTGTTCCAGGACTATCTGCTCTTCCCGCACCTGTCCGCGCTGGACAACGTCGCCTTCGGCCCCCGCTGCCGGGGCGCGGGCAGGGCGGAGGCCCGTGCGCAGGCCGCCGCGTGGCTGGAGCGCATGGGTCTCGCCGAGCACGCGGGCGCCAAGCCGCGCAGGCTCTCCGGCGGTCAGGCGCAGCGGGTCGCCCTGGCCCGCGCGCTGGCCACCCGGCCCCGGCTGCTGCTCCTGGACGAGCCCCTGGCCGCCCTGGACGCCCGCACCCGGCTCGACGTGCGCGCCCAACTCCGCCGTCACCTCGCCGAGTTCGAGGCCGTGGCGGTCCTGGTGACCCACGACCCGCTGGACGCCATGGTGCTGGCGGACCGGCTGGTGGTGGTCGAGGACGGCCGGATCGTCCAGGAGGGCGGTCCCGCCGAGATCGCCCGGCGCCCCCGCACCGACTACATCGCCCAGCTCGTCGGTCTGAACCTGTACCGGGGAGACGCCGCGGGCCACACCGTCGCGCTGGACGCCGGCCCGGAGATCACCACCACCGAGGAGCTCTCCGGCCCTGTCTTCGTGGCCTTCCCGCCGAGCGCCGTCACCCTCTTCCGCGACCGCCCCACCGGCGCCAGCGCCCGCAATCTGTGGCGCTGCGAGGTGAGCGGTCTGGAGACCCACGGCGACCAGATCCGGGCCGACCTGACGGGCGAACTCCCGCTCGCCGCCGATCTGACGACGGTGGCCGCCGCCGAACTCGACCTGCGTCCGGGCGCACCGGTCTGGGCGACGGTCAAGGCGACGCAGACCCACGCATACCCGGCATAGCCCTCTTCGGGCCCTACGTTGATGCCCATGACCTTGAGCATCCGCAACCAGCTCCCCGGCACCGTCACCACCGTCACCCCGGGCGAGGTGATGGCCACCGTCGGCATCCGGCTCACCGGCGGCCAGACCCTCACCGCCGCGATCACCCGGGAAGCCGCCACCGACCTCGGTCTCGCCCCGGGCACCGCCGTGCGCGCCCTGGTGAAGTCGACGGAGGTCGCCCTCGCCACCGGCCCGGTCGAGGGCCTGTCGATCCGCAACCAGCTCCCGGGCACCGTCACCGACGTGGCGACCGGCGGCGCGATGGCCCAGGTCCGTCTCACCGTCGACGGCGGCGCGCTGACCGCCGCCGTCACCAGGGACGCGGTGGACGACCTCGCCCTGACGGCCGGCTCACCGGCCGTCGCCCTGATCAAGTCGACCGAGATCTCCCTCGCGACGGCCTGACACGGGCGACCGGACACGGCACGGCACGGACGGCACAGCCGCCGGCACGGCAGGGCACGGGCGAGGGCTCCCACCCCGGTGTCCGGGTGGGAGCCCTCGCTCGACCACTCCTCGCTCGACTCCTCGCTCAGTCCTCGTACGCGTCCAGCGGCGGGCAGGAGCAGACCAGGTTGCGGTCGCCGTAGGCCTGGTCGATCCGGCGCACCGGCGGCCAGTACTTGTCGGCGGCCGACACACCGGCCGGGAAGACGGCCTCATCGCGGCTGTAGGCGTGCGTCCACTCACCGCCGAGCGCCGCCGCGGTGTGCGGGGCGCCCCGCAGCGGGTTGTCCTCCGCGGGCCACTCGCCCGCGCCGACCTTCTCGATCTCCGCGCGAATGGCGATCATCGCCTCGCAGAACCGGTCCAGTTCGGCCAGATCCTCGGACTCGGTGGGCTCGATCATCAGCGTGCCGGCCACCGGGAACGACATCGTCGGCGCATGGAAGCCGTAGTCGATCAGCCGCTTGGCGACATCGTCCACGCTCACGCCGGTCGCCTTGGTCAGCGGGCGCAGGTCGATGATGCACTCGTGCGCGACCAGCCCGCCCGGACCGGTGTAGAGCACGGGGTAGTGCGGCTCCAGGCGCTTGGCGATGTAGTTGGCGGACAGCACGGCCACCTGCGTGGCACGCTTCAGCCCCTCGCCGCCCATGAGGCGGACGTACGCCCAGGAGATCGGCAGGATGCCCGCCGAGCCCCACGGCGCCGCCGAGATCGGCCCGACGCCCGTCTCGGGGCCGGCCGCCGGCTGGAGCGGGTGGTTGGGCAGGTACGGCGCCAGGTGCGCGCGCACGCCGACCGGGCCGACACCGGGACCGCCGCCGCCGTGCGGGATGCAGAACGTCTTGTGCAGGTTCAGGTGCGAGACGTCGCCGCCGAAGTGGCCCGGCTTGGCGAGGCCGACCAGGGCGTTGAGGTTGGCGCCGTCGACGTACACCTGGCCGCCCGCCTCGTGGACCTGGGCGCAGATGTCGGCGACGTGCTCCTCGAACACCCCGTGCGTCGACGGGTAGGTGATCATCAGCACGGCCAGCTCGTCACGGTGCTGCTCGATCTTGGCCCGCAGGTCCTCGACGTCGACCTCGCCGTCCTCGGCGGTCTTCACGACGACGACCCGCATGCCGGCCATCACGGCGCTGGCCGCGTTGGTGCCGTGCGCGGAGGACGGGATGAGGCAGACGGTGCGCTGCTCGTCGCCGTTGGCGCGGTGGTATCCGCGGACCGCGAGCAGACCGGCCAGCTCGCCCTGCGAACCGGCGTTCGGCTGGAGGGAGACCTTGTCGTAGCCGGTGACCTCGGCGAGGCGCTCCTCCAGCTCGCGGATGAGCGTGAGGTAGCCCTCGGCCTGCTCGGCGGGCGCGAAGGGGTGCAGCTGTCCGAACTCGGGCCAGGTGACCGGCTCCATCTCGGTGGTCGCGTTGAGCTTCATGGTGCAGGAGCCCAGCGGGATCATGCCGCGGTCGAGCGCGTAGTCGCGGTCGGCCAGTCTGCGCAGGTAGCGCAGCATCGCGGTCTCGGAGCGGTGCTGGTGGAAGACCGGGTGGGTGAGGAACCCGGAGGTGCGCAGCAGACCGGCGGGCAGGGTCTCCTCGGCGGTGGCGTCCAGCGCCTCGATGTCGCCCTCGACGCCGAACGCGGCCCACACGGCGCCCAGGTGGGCCCGGTCCGTGGTCTCGTCGCAGGCGATCGAGACGTGATCGGCGTCGACGAGGCGCAGGTTGACCCCGTTGTCGCGGGCGGCGGCCACGACCTCGGCGGCCCGGCCCGCGACCTTGGCGGTCAGGGTGTCGAAGTAGGCGCCGTGGACGAGCTCGACGCCGCCCGCGGTGAGCCCGGCGGCGAGGACCGTGGCGTAGCGGTGGGTGCGGCGCGCGATGCCGGTCAGCCCGTCGGGCCCGTGGTACACGGCGTACATGCCGGCCATCACCGCGAGCAGCACCTGCGCGGTGCAGATGTTGCTGGTCGCCTTCTCACGGCGGATGTGCTGCTCACGCGTCTGGAGGGCGAGCCGGTACGCCTTGTTGCCGTCGGCGTCGACGGAGACGCCCACGAGCCGGCCGGGCAGGCTGCGCGCGAACTTCTCGTGCACGGCCATGTAGCCGGCGTGCGGTCCGCCGAAGCCCATCGGCACACCGAAGCGCTGCGTGGTGCCCACGGCGATGTCGGCGCCCAGCTCCCCGGGCGGGGTCAGCAGGGTGAGGGCGAGCAGGTCGGCGGCGACGGTGACGAGGGCGCCGAGTTCGTGCGCCTGCTCGATGACCGGCTTGAGGTCGCGTACGGCACCGGAGGCGCCCGGGTACTGGAGCAGCACGCCGTTGATCTCGCGCGCGGCGATCTCGGCCGGGATGCCGTCGCTGAGGTCGGCGACGACGACCTCGACGCCGGTCGGCTCCGCGCGGGTCTCGATGACGGCGACGGTCTGCGGCAGCGCGTCCGCGTCGATCAGGAAGAGGCCCTTCTTGTTCCTGCCCATGCGCCGGGACAGCGCCATCGCCTCGGCCGCGGCGGTGCCCTCGTCCAGCAGGGAGGCGCCGGAGGTGGGCAGGCCGGTGAGGTCGGCGACCATGGTCTGGAAGTTCAGCAGCGCTTCCAGGCGGCCCTGGGAGATCTCCGGCTGGTACGGCGTGTAGGCCGTGTACCAGGCCGGGTTCTCCATGACGTTGCGCAGGACGACGGGCGGGGTGAAGGTGCCGTAGTAGCCCAGGCCGATCATCGAGCCGAGCACCTGGTTGCGGTCCGCGAGGGAGCGCAGCTCGGCCAGCACCTCGGCCTCGGTCCGGGCGCCGGGCAGGTCCAGCGTGTCGGCGTTCTTGATGACGTCCGGGACGGCGGCCGCGGTGAGCTCGTCCAGCGAGCCGTAGCCCACCTGGGCGAGCATCTTGGCCCGCGCCTCCGGGTCGGGCCCGATGTGGCGGTCCTCGAACGGTGTGCCCCGCTCGAGTGCTGCGAGCGGAATGCGATCGGCGGTCATGGCGGAGGCCTCCTGGTCTGACGCGACCTTCGAGGGGCACCCCGGCGCGGGCACCCCGACGGCCTCCCCCTCTGTCATCTCGACCTGAGAGCTTCACCGGAGGCCCGTGGGCCCCGGCTTTCACCGTCGGTGAGAGCGGACGCCGTCGACGTCCGCCCTGCTTTCCAGAGTGACCTCGTCCGTGCGGTACGTGGGCCTGAGAGATTCCGGGGAGGATTTGCTCCTTCGGCGCCTCCGACGATCTCCGGAGGACTCTCCCGCACGGGGTCGGCAGCCGCTCATCAGCCTACCAGCGGGGTCAATGACCGGCTTTCGAGTGGCCGCATGGCCGATTGTGCACTTTTGTAGTGCCTACAGAGGCTTTGTGAGCATGAGGAGGGCCCGTGCAGACCGACATCGATCCGCGCCACCTGATCGGCCGCAAGGCGTTCGACCGCAACGGCACCAAGATCGGCACGATCGACGAGGTGTACCTCGACGACGCGACGGGTGTGCCGGAGTGGGCGGCCATACGGACCGGTCTCTTCTCGCGCGACGCCTTCGTCCCGCTCGAACCGAGCGAACTGGTCGAGGGCACCCTCCGGGTCCCCTTCGAACGCGCCCTGATCAAGGACGCCCCCGACTTCGGCGTGGGCCGTCACCTCTCCCCGGAGCAGGAGCTCCAGCTCTACCACCACTACGGCCTCGACGTGGCCCTGCCGTCGTCCACGGTCCCCGACCGGGACTTCGGCAAGGTCGCGGGCAAGGAAGACGCCTGACCCCCGGGGCCCGCGGCACGTCCACCACGGACGCTCTCCGGCTTCCCCCACCGCCGCGGTCCCCGTACGGAGCAACGTCCCCGCCCGGACTCCCGCCCTCCGCCGAGCGCACCCGCCTCACCCGCCCCCGCCGCCGATGTCACCTCCGCCCCGCACGGCTGCTCCCTCCAGCCCCGCGTCCTCGTCCCCCGCGTCTCCTGAGCCTCCCGGACCTCCCGGCACCAGCGGCAGCGGATCGGCCGGTTCCAACGCGGGATCATCCGTCCGGAACGTCCGCACCCGGCCCGGACCGGAGTCCGGGGTCTCGAAGCGGACCGTGACCCGGCCCAGACCGCTGCCCTGCACCCAGCCGTGGCCGTGCTCGGTGTGCCGAACGTCACGGCCCGGCGGCCAGCGGCGTTCGGCCGGCGCCGCCTCCCGGACGACGGGCGCGGCCTCGGCCTCCTCCTCGGCGGCCGTGTCCGCCGTGTCCGCCCGCTCGCCCGCCGCCTGTGCGAACAGGTCCTCCTGCGTGTAGTCGGCCAGCCCCGAGACGCCCACCCCGAGCAGCCGCACCCCACCGGTCGTGTCCACGGAGTCCAGGAGCCGCGCCGCCGCCTCCCGGACCACCGCCGGATCGTCCGTGGGACCCCGGAGCGTCTCCGACCGGGTCAGCGTCGAGAAGTCGTACCTGCGCACCTTGAGCACGATCGTCCGTCCCGAAAGGCCGGCCCCGCGCAGCCGCCGCACACACCGGTCCGCGAGGCGCTGCACCTCCAGCCCGACCCGCAGCCGGTCGTGGATGTCCACGTCGTAGGTGTCCTCGACCGACACCGACTTGGTCTCCCGCTCCGCCACCACGGGCCGCTCGTCGTGCGCCAGCGCCATCGCGTACAGCCCATGCCCGTGCGCCTTGCCCACCAGCCGCACCAGCTCGTCCTCCCCCGCCTCCGCCAGCTCCTCGACCGTGGTGATCCCGGCCCGCCGCAGGTGGTCGCCCGTCGCCGGCCCCACCCCCGGCAGGGTCCGCACCGACAGCGGACCGAGCAGCGCCCGCTCCGTGCCCGGTTCGATCAGCACCAGCCCGTCCGGCTTGGCCCGCTCTGAGGCGATCTTGGCGAGCATCTTGGAGGCCGCGAGCCCCACCGACCCGGTGAGCCCCGTGACCGTCCGTATGTCCTCGCGCAGCTTCTGCCCGGCCACCAGCGCCGACGCCTCGTCCCGGGCCGCGCCCCCGGCCTCCAGGTCCACGAACGCCTCATCCAGGCTCAGCGGCTCCACCAGGGGCGACAGCTCCCGCAGCAGCGCCATCACCCGCTCGCTGATCAGCCGGTAGAACCCGAACCGGGCCGTGAGGTAGGCGGCGTTCGGCGCCAGCCTGCGCGCCTGCGCCATGGGCATCGCCGAGTGGACCCCGAACACCCGCGCCTCGTACGAGGCGGTGGCGACCACCCCGCGCGGCCCGAGCCCGCCCACGACGACGGCCTTCCCGCGCAGGCTCGGCTTGGACGCCTGCTCCACCGAGGCGTAGAAGGCGTCCATGTCGAGATGCAGGATCGTGGGCGTGTTCCTCACATCTCCGATGCTGCACCACGCCACTGACAATGCCCCGGCGCAGGGCCGGGGCACGCCGCACCGGACTTCGCGGGGCCCAGCCCCTCGGGGCCCGGCCCGCGCGGCCGGAGCTCAGACGGCCCGGTTGCGCCGCCGGGCCAGTTCGTCCGCCGGGTTGTGACCGACGAGCGTCTCACCGGTGTCGATCCGCTCGCCGTGCAACTGCGACAGGGCGCCCTCCACGTCCCGCCACACCACGCCCACGGCGATCCCGAAGATGCCCTGGCCACCCTGGAGCAGCGCGTGGACCTCGTCCGGAGAGGTGCACTCGTACACCGTGGCGCCGTCGCTCATCAGCGTCATGCGCTCCAGGTCGCTGAAGCCGCGCTCACGCAGGTGCCGCACCGCCGAGCGGATGTTCTGGAGCGACACGCCCGTGTCCAGGAACCGCTTCACGATCTTCAGGACGACGACGTCCCGGAAGCTGTAGAGCCGCTGGGTGCCCGAGCCGTACGCGGGCCGCACGCTCGGCTCCACGAGCCCCGTGCGGGCCCAGTAGTCGAGCTGCCGATAGGTGATGCCGGCGGCCGCGCATGCCGTCGGACCGCGGTAACCGATCTCCTCGGACACCATGGACGCCGCCCCTCCGCTGCTCGGCACGGCCGTGGGCCGTTGCGGGGCGTGGTCCGCGCCGTGAAGCGGGTACGGACCGCTCTCCCCGAAACCGCGTCCGGGGGCACCCCCAGCCGTACCGTCGCCGCTGCTTCTCACGCCGACCTCCGTCCTTGACCTGCCCTCTCGACGGTAGGCAGTCACCAGGGGTGCGTCAACGATCGCCACACTCGGCACGCCGAGTGATAATCACCCTAGGAGTGGTTTTCCGTCCCCACCGCGGGGAAAGGCTAGCCGAATGCGCTCGTGGGCAGTCCCACGACGCCCTCACTGGCCCCTGGCACATGCCCCGGCCCCGGAACCGACAACGGCCCGGCACGGACCGTGGTCCGCCGGGCCGACCAGCCGTTCTACTGGCTGCTGGTGCCGAAGTCCTCGGGCGAGATCTGATCGAGGAACTCGCGGAACTTCTCCACCTCGTCCTCCTGCTCGTCCGGGATCGCGATCCCCGCGTCGTCCAGCACCGTGTCACTGCCGTAGATCGGCGTCCCGGTGCGCAGGGCCAGCGCTATGGCGTCGGACGGACGCGCGCTCACCTCCACCCCGCTCGCGAAGACCAGCTCCGCGTAGAAGACGCCCTCACGCAGGTCCGTGATGCGCACTTCGCTGAGCTCCTGCCCGACGGCCTCCAGCACGTCCTTGAACAGGTCGTGGGTCAGCGGTCGTGCGGGAGCCATGCCCTGCTGCGCGAAGGCGATCGCCGTCGCCTCCCCCGGGCCGATCCAGATGGGGAGGTACCGATCGCCGCCCACTTCACGCAGGAGCACGATCGGTTGGTTCGAGGGCATTTCGACCCGGACACCTACGACATCGAGCTCGTTCACACAGCAACCCTAGGCCGTGCCCGGGACGTTTGGGTAGTCGGGCCGGGATCGGGCGACCCGTCCGGGGGCCCGGACACAGTCACCGCTCAAGGCAGGCGCAAGCCGAGCGCGGTCCTCACCAGCGCCGCGTGCAGCCGCACGGTCAGCTCCGCCAGCTCCTCCGTACGGGCCTGGGCATGGGCCCTGGTCTGCGGATTGCGGTGCCGTTTGAGCGGGGCGACCACCTGGTCGACCAGCCCGGCCTCCCGGTCGGCGGCGGCCTTCATCACCCGCAGGTGGCGCGGCTCGATGCCGAAGCGGCCCAGCTCCGAGACGAGCCCGGCCACCGTGACCACCTCCGCGTCGTACGAGCCGTCCTCCAACGGGGCGAGCAGGCCGTACGACTCCCACTCCCGCAGCACGCCCTCGTCGATCTCCGCGGCCGCCAGCAGCTCGCCGCGCCTGATCCTGGCCGCCGTGGGCCCCTCGACCGGCTCAGGGAGGGCCCGAGGACTGCCGTCGCGCTGACGCCCCACGAGCGGCGGCGGTACGGCCTCGCCGCGCTCCACGGCGTCCAGGTGTTCCCTGATCACCTTGAGCGGCAGATAGTGGTCCCGCTGCATCCGCAGCACGTGTCCGAGGCGCTCGACGTCCGCCGCGCTGAACTTGCGGTACCCCGAAGGCGTCCGCTGCGGCTCGACCAGGCCCTCCGACTCCAGGAAACGGATCTTGGAGATCGTGACCTCGGGGAACTCGTCGCGCAGCACGTTGAGTACCGAGCCGATGCTCATCAGCCCGCCGTCCGGGGCGGCGGTGCCGTGTCCGGCACCGCCGCTCGGTGTCTGCGCCATGGACCTTCCCCGATTCCTCCCGCGGACCGGGTCCGCGGGAGGGTCAGATGCCCTGCCGGCTCGCGTAGAACACCAGCCGGTACTTGCCGATCTGCACCTCGTCGCCGTTCGCGAGACCGACCTGGTCGATCCGCTCGCGGTTGACGTACGTGCCGTTCAGACTGCCCACGTCGGCCACCGTGAAGGAGCCGTCGGGCAGCCGGCGGAACTCCACGTGGCGGCGCGAGACCGTCACGTCGTCCAGGAAGATGTCGCTCTGCGGATGACGGCCGGCCGTGGTCAGCTCGCCGTCCAGCAGGAAGCGGCTGCCCGAGTTGGGACCGCGCCGCACCACCAGCAGCGCCGAACCCACCGGCAGCGCGTCCACCGCGGCCTGCGCCTCCGGCGACAGCGTCGGCAGCTGCGTCTGACCGGTCACCTCGGCGTCGTACGCCTCCAGGCCGGAGATGGAGATGGTGGACGTCGTCTCGGACGGACGCTCCGGGGTCGCCCCCGGGCGCAGCGGCGCGCCGCAGTTGGAACAGAACCGCGCGTTCTCCGCGTTGCGGTTGCCGCACCTCGTACACACCAGGATCGACATGGACGGATCCTCCTGCCGCGGCTGCCCCGCCGGGGCGTTGGACGCGTACGGGTCGGAGGCAAACCCTCCACCCGTACTTGAGGTTGACGGTTGCCCGAAACCTATGCCGCCGGACTGGGCAGGGTCAACCGACGCCGCGCCCTGACCTCCGGAAAAGTCACCACCCGGACCAGCCACCTGGTCACGGAACAGCGGACGCTGGCCCTCTGCGTCAGGCTGTGCGCGATGGCGAGCGGTGGCGTTGTCGCCGCCGTCTCGCGCGCTCTTGCCGAACAACTTCGCAAACAACTTCACGGGCGATTCCCCTTGACCGAAACAGACCCGCCCGTGGGGCAGGACGAACCCTGATTCCATACACCGGCCGACCCGGACATCCTCACAACGTCCGTATCCACCAGACAGTTTCCACCACGCACCACCCCGTCGGTGCGTCGACCCCCCGCAACCTCATGCCCCTGACGGACGTCCCCCATGCACCGCCGGTTCACTGCGACGACGACCGAGCGTAGTCAGGCTGCTTCGCCGCTCGCAAGGCGTCCACGACGATCTTGGTCGAACGCTCGATCGTCACAGTGGCCTGCTCCTTCTCGAGGGTCTGCACCACGCCTCCGGGAATGTTGAGCGCCGGCTCCAGATCCTGCGGCTTGCCGATGACCTTGAAACGAAACGGAGCGTTGATCTTGTTCCCGTCGACGCCGACCGTCTTGCCCGAGTCCGTGAGGTAGGTGCCGGCGACGACCCTGACACCGTTGACCTGGATCGCCTCCGCGCCCGCGGCGCGCAGTTCCTGGACCGCGTCGAGCAGCATGTCCGCCTGGACCGTCCCCTTCGTGTCGTCGATCGTCATGGTGATGCCAGGACCCTCCGCGGCCACGGTGCCCGCCAGGATGCCGAGTTGCCTCTCCTTCTCGGCGGTCTGTCTGCGTGCCTCCGCGGCCTGGTCGGAGCTGGTCTGCAACTCCTGCCGCTGCTTCTCCAGTCCCGTCTTCTCGTCTTCAAGACGCTGAGTACGGTCGTCGAGTTCATCGAGAATGCGAACAAGATCTTCCTGCCGCGCGCCGCGCAGCGCGTTGTCGCTGTCACTGTTCGACGCCACCTGCACCGCGAGCCCGAATCCGAGCCCGAACAGCAGCAGGGCGACGATGAGTTGGGCCCGGCTGATGCGCGGCGGCCACAGCCCGTCGACCAGCCGCTGCCGACCGGTCGGTCCGGGCGGTGCCGCCTCGTCGCCACCCGCGCGCCCCGGCGCGGCGGAGGCGTCCCTGGACGCCTCCGCGGGCACTTCCGCGGGCACTTCCTGGGGCAGTTCCCTGCGCAGCCCGTTCTCCGGCTGCTCGTCCTGGTTGCTCATCCGCCTCACGCCCGGAACACGTGCCGCCGGATCGCCGCGGCGTTGGAGAAGATCCGGATGCCGAGGACCACCACGACACCGGTGGACAATTGCGCGCCCACACCCAGCTTGTCGCCCAGGAACACGATGAGCGCGGCCACGACGACGTTCGACAGGAACGAGACCACGAAGACCTTGTCGTCGAAGATGCCGTCGAGCATGGCCCGCAGGCCGCCGAAGACGGCGTCGAGCGCCGCGACGACGGCGATCGGCAGGTAAGGCTCGACGACCGCCGGAACCTCGGGACGGACCAGCAGGCCCGCCACGACTCCCACGACGAGGCCCAGTACGGCGATCACGATGTGCCCTTCTCAGTTCTCGGCTGTGCGGTACGGACGATCACACTCGGTGCGGCGGGCAGCCGGAGGTCGGTCTGTGTGGAGATACCGGTCCGGATGCCGAAGTTCTCTTGCAGCGCGTGCAGATAGAGGCCGTCGGCGCTGTCCTGGAACGTCGTGCTCAGCCTGTTCCCGTCCCCCACCGCCAGGACCGTGTAGGGCGGCACCAGCGGCTTGTTGTCGACCAGTATCGCGTCACCCGCGGCCCTGATCGCGGACAGGGCGGTCAGCCGCTGCCCGTTGATCGAGACGGCCTCGGCGCCGGAGGCCCACAGTCCGTTCACGACGCGCTGCATGTCACGGTCGCGGACCCGGCCGGTGTCGGAGAAGCCCGAGGTCTCCCGCGGGTCGCCGTCGCCACCGGACGTGGCTTCCTTGGCGTCGTCGACGACCAGCTTCACCCCGGGGCCGTGCACCGCCGTGGCGCCCGACAGGATGCCCACGAGGTCCGCGCCTTCACTGCCGCCGCTCGACCTCAGGGCGGCCCGCTGGCGGGCGCTCACGTCGTCGCGGAGCTTGTCGACGCCGCCCTCCAGCCTGTCCGCCGACGTGGTCTCCTCGTCGATGCGGTCGAGCAGCTCCTGGCGCTCCCTGGCGACGACGGGGGCCGCCACGCGCGCCTGGGCCGCCCCGACGGTCACGACGAGCGCCGCGAGCACCAGACCGCCCGCGAGGCCCAGCTTCGCCCGGAGCGTCTTCGGCATGCCGCCCTCGCCCCAGGCGTTCCTCCGTGCGGCGGCCTCCGCATAGCCGTCGTCCAGGCTGTGGTCCATGACGTTGGTGATCAACGACATGGAGGCATCCGGACGCGAAGGCCGCGCGGCCTTGCTCCGAACGGGGGGTTGCTGCGGCATGCCGCACATCGTCGCACGTCGCGAGCAGTACCTCCGAATGGCCCCACCGGCGTGCCGGACAGGCCCCCTTGGGGACACTTGTCCGGCACGCGCGCGTGCGGCTGTTTCTACCGGCCGGCGCTGTCCACGATCGCCGCCCATTCGTCCAGGAGTGCCTGCGCGGAGGCGTCGTCCGGCCCCTCCGCCCACAGGTGCGTGACCGCCTCGGCCGGGTCCGGGAGGACCATCACCCAGCGCCCGTCGGTCTCCACGACGCGTACCCCGTCCGTGGTGTCGACGGAGCGGTCCCCGGCGGCCTCGACGACACGCCGCATCACGAGACCCTTGACGGCCCACGGCGTCGCGAGGTCCCGCTTGATGACGTGCGCGCGCGGGATCCGCGCGTCGATCTGGCTCAGGGTGAGCTGCGTGCGCGCCACCAGCCCGATCAGCCGTACGAACGCCGCCGTGCCGTCGTAGACACCGCTGAACTCCGGGACGATGAAGCCGCCCTTGCCGTCGCCACCGAAGATGGTCCCCTCCTCGCGGCCCACGCGCGTGAGGTCGTCGGGCGAGGTGGTCGTCCACTCGACCTGGGTGCCGTGGTAGGCGGCCACCTGCTCGGCGATCCGGGTCGTGGTCACCGGCAGCGCCACCCGCCCGCTGCGCCGCTCCGCGGCGATCAGGTCGAGCATCACGAGCAGCGCCCGGTCGTCCTCGATGATGCGGCCCTTCTCGTCGACGAGCGACAGCCGCTCGCCCACGGGGTCGAACCGCACGCCGAAGGCGGCTCCCGAGGACGCCACGATCTCACCGAGCCGCACCAGCCCCGAGCGCCGGATGTCGGCCGTCTCCGTGGGCCGCGACTCGTCGAGGCCGGGGTTGATGGTCAGGGAGTCCACGCCGAGCTTTCCGAGCAGGCTGGGCAGGACCAGGCCGGCGCTGCCGTTGGAGGCGTCCACGACCACCTTGAGCCCGGATTCGGCTATGCCGGTGGTGTCGACGTTGCGCAGCAGCGAGCCGGTGTACGAGTCGAAGACGCTCGACGGGAAGTGCAGGTCGCCGATCTCACCGGGGAACGCGCGCCGGTACTCCTGCCGGGCGAACACCCGGTCCAGCTTGCGCTGGCTCCCCTGGGAGAGGTCGGCGCCCTGCCCGTCGAAGAACATGATGTCGACGGAGTCGGGCACACCCGGCGAGGTCCGGATCATGATGCCGCCGGAGCTGCCCCGCGCGGTCTGCTGACGGGCCACGGGCAGCGGTACGTTCTCCAGGTCCCGTACGTCGATGGCGCTGGCCTGGAGGGCGGAGATCACGGCCCGCTTCAGGGCACGGGCGCCTCGGGAGTGGTCACGCGCGGTGGTGACCGTGGAGCCCTTCTTGAGCGTGGTCGCGTACGCCCCGGCCAGCCGCACGGCCAGTTCCGGCGTGATCTCCACGTTCAGGATGCCGCTGACCCCGCGGGCGCCGAACAGGTGCGCCTGGCCTCTGGACTCCCAGATGACCGAGGTGTTGACGAACGCGCCGGCCTCGATCGTCTTGAACGGGTAGACGCGCACATTGCCCTGAACGATCGATTCTTCACCGATCAGGCACTCGTCGCCGATGACGGCGCCGTCCTCGATCCGTGCCGCGCGCATGATGTCGGTGTTCTTGCCGACGACGCAGCCGCGGAGGTTGCTGTGCTGCCCGATGTACACGTTGTCGTGCACGACGGCCTTGTGCAGGAACGCGCCGCTCTTGACGACCACGTTGGAGCCGACGACCGTGTGCTCGCGGATCTCGGCGCCGGCCTCGACCTTCGCGTAGTCGCCGATGTAGAGCGGTCCGCGCAGCACCGCGTCGGGGTGTACCTCGGCGCCCTCGGCCACCCAGACGCCGGGGGAGATCTCGAAGCCGTCGATGTCGACGTCGACCTTGCCCTCCAGGACGTCGGCCTGCGCCTTGACGTACGACTCGTGGGTGCCGACGTCCTCCCAGTAGCCCTCGGCGACATAGCCGTAGACCGGCTTGCCCTCCTTCATGAGCTGCGGGAAGACATCACCGGACCAGTCGACCGGGACGTCGGCCTCGACATAGTCGAATACCTCGGGCTCCATCACGTAGATGCCCGTGTTGACCGTGTCGGAGAAGACCTGTCCCCAGGTCGGCTTCTCGAGGAAACGCTCGACCTTTCCCTCTTCGTCGACGATGGTGATGCCGAACTCCAGCGGATTGGGCACACGCGTCAGACAGACGGTGACAAGTGCACCCTTTTCCTTGTGGAAATTGATCAGCTCGGTGAGGTCGAAGTCGGTCAGGGCATCACCGGAGATGACCAGGAAAGCATCGTCCTTCAACGCCTCTTCGGCGTTCTTGACGCTTCCGGCGGTACCGAGTGGCTTCTCCTCGTTGGCATATGTGAGCTCCATTCCGAGCTCCTCGCCGTCACCGAAGTAGTTCTTGACCAACGAGGCCAGGAACTGCACGGTCACGACGGTCTCGTTGAGCCCATGCCTTTTGAGCAGCCGCAGCACGTGCTCCATGATCGGGCGGTTCGCCACGGGCAGGAGCGGCTTGGGCATGCTCGAGGTCATCGGGCGAAGGCGAGTGCCTTCGCCACCGGCCATCACGACGGCCTTCATGTCGGAAGCGTCCTCCTCCAAGAGATGACGGTCTAGCCGACTTCACCCGTCAAGATTGTCCCGCACTTTTCCGTCGAGGGCCATCGAGCCACCGCGTTCGGGCAATCGCCGAGCTCAGTCGGCCATGGCGTCCGCACGGACCAGGCGGCGGACTTGTACCACGTAGAGCACTCCTGCCCACCAGTAGAGCGTTGTACCCCATCCGGCGAACGCCCATCCGAAAATCGCAGCGAGTGACGAGATCCAACCGCTTCCGTCACTGAGCAGAAGCAACGGGAAGGCGTACATCAGATTGAACGTGGCCGCCTTCCCCAGGAAGTTCACCTGCGGCGGCGGATAGCCGTGCCGCCTGAGGACGCCGACCATCACCAGCAGGACCAGTTCGCGTGCGAGAAGCACGGCGGTCAGCCAGAGCGGCAGGATCTCACGCCAGGTGAGGCCCACCAGGGTCGAGAGGATGTAGAGCCGGTCGGCGGCCGGGTCGAGGAGCCGGCCGAGGCTGCTGATCTGGTTCCAGCGCCGCGCGAGTTTGCCGTCCAGGTAGTCGCTGATCCCGCTCAGCGCGAGGATCAGCAGTGCCCAGCCGTCACTCTTGGGGCCACCGAACTCCGGCCTGAGGATGAGCCACAGGAAGACGGGGACGCCGACGAGCCGCGCCATGCTGAGGATGTTCGGGATGGTGAGGACCCGGTCCGTCTGGACACGGGTCTCCTGGACCTCCACCCGGGGGCCTCCTGTGGGAAAAGAACCAACGATGCCCCCTGACCCTACCTCAACGCAAAAAAGCTCTGGCCCTCGGGCTGTACGCCCAAGAGCCAGAGCTCTAAAAGGAGTTCGGCGGTGTCCTACTCTCCCACAGGGTCCCCCCTGCAGTACCATCGGCGCTGTAAGGCTTAGCTTCCGGGTTCGGAATGTAACCGGGCGTTT
>NZ_JBEZXS010000050.1:0-56305 GCF_040638185.1 Streptomyces sp. NPDC026672 | reverse complement strand
CTCCACTGGAGACACACGCTGCACTGCTTCCGCCCCTCCGTGTCACGGGCCTGTGCGGCACCCACAGGACGCTGCTGAGGGACAGGGCGCCATCGTCACGACGACCTTGCCGCCGGTGCCGCCCGCCGCCAGCGCCCGCTGGGCGTCGGCGGCGTGCTCCAGGGCGAACGTGGCACCCACCCGCACCCGGAGCCGGCCCGCTTCGGCCAGCTCCACGACGGCCCGCAGGTCGGCGCCGTCGAGACGGCAGAACACCGGCACCACACCCGGGTGTCCCATGTCCGCCACCGACGCCGTGCGGGTGCCGTCCCGGCCCGCGCCCGCCGTCGCGGCCAGTACACCGCCGCCGACGGTGTCGAGCACCGTGTCCACCCCGGCCGGGACCAGCGCCCGCACCCGCTCGGCCGTGCCCGGACCGTAGGCGACGGGCTCGGCGCCGAGGGACCGTACGTACGCGGCGTCGCGGGGAGCGGCGCTCCCGACGACCCGGGCGCCGCGCGCCACGGCGATCTGCGCGGCCAGCGAGCCGACGCCGCCCGCTGCGCCGTGCACGAGCAGCGACTCGCCGGGCCGTACGTCCAGGGCGTGCACCACCGCCCGGTACGCGGTCAGCCCCGCGAGCGGCAGCCCGGCCGCCTCCGTGAAGTCCAGGGAGCGGGGCTTGTGGACCAGGGTGCGGACGTCCGCCGAGATCAGCTCGGCGAGCCCGCCGTGCGCGCGCTGCACCTCGCCGCGCACATATCCGACGACCTCGTCGCCGGGGGCGAACTCGGCGGCGGCCGGGCCGGAGCGCACCACCACCCCGGCGACGTCCCAGCCGGGCACGACAGGGAAGAACGTCTCCACGGCGTCGTCGAGGGCACCCGCCTGGAGGGCGAGGTCGGCCGGGTTGAGCGCGGCGGCCCGCACCCGCACGAGCACCGAGTCGACGTGGGTCCTCGGCTCGGGCAGGTCCGCGGGTTCGAGGACCTCGGGGCCGCCGTAGCGGCGGTAGACCATGGCCTTCATGCTCAGACCCCCGGCACGGCCATCGGCATGTCCATCAGGACGTCGTGGCGCACGATCTTCCACTCGCCGTCGACGCGGCGCAGCTCGGTGTCGTAGTACCCCGACTCGATCGGTTCGACCGTGCCCTGCGCCCCGAACGTGCCCTCCGGCCAGCCGGTCCCGGGGCGCCGCGCGGCCTGCACCCGGAACACGATGAACTGCGCGTTGAGATGGGCCCGGTCGCCGTCGACCTCGATGATGTGGTCCGAGGTCGTGTGGTGGCTGGAGCCGCCCTCGGGGTGCGGGGCCATGTAGTGGTCGACGGCGTACTCCACCGCGGCCCCGCCGATCAGGGGCTCACCGAACGGCTCGTGGGTGCCGGGCCCGGTCTTGATGTGGATCTGTACGACCGCGTCGTCCGTGAACAGGGCCCCCTGGGCCTTGCCGTCGCGGCGGTCCGTCGCGCGGACGTAACGGGCCAGCACTTCCTGGACCCGGCGCTCGTCGCTCATGGCTGGTTCTCCTCGTGAGGAACGTGATGAAGGTGGGTGGGGCAACAAGGGGCGGAGGGGGCGGCCGGTGGGGCCGGTCTCCGTCCGCGCTCCAGTCGACCAGCCGGCGGGCCGGGGAGCCATGACGGTTCGGACATGCGGCGATACCCTGAGGACATGGATCGTCTGGAGACCCGCGAGCTGGTGTACTTCACGGCCGTCGCCGAGGAGCTGCACTTCAGCCGGGCGGCGGAGAACCTCGGCATCACCCAGCCGGTGCTGTCCCGCGCCGTCGCCCGGCTGGAGCGGCGCATGGGCGTCACCCTGCTGGACCGCACGAGCCGGCGGGTGGAGCTCACCGACGCGGGCCGGGTCTTCCTCGACGAGTGCCGGCGGCTCCTGGGGGAGCTGGACGCGGCGGTCACCCGCACCCGGCGGGCCGGGCGGGCCTCCCGCCTCGTCGTCGCGGTCCGCCCCGGCACGGGCACCGGCCTCTTCGCCCGGCTGCTGCGCCGGCACACCGGGCCCGAGCCCGAACTCGTCTTCACCCACGACCGCGGGACGGCGCTGCGGGAGGGCGTCGCCGACGCGGCGCTGCTCTGCGTGGGCAGCGACGACCTCACGGGGCTGCGCGCCGTGGAGGTCACGGAGGAGAACCCGGTGGCGCTGCTGCGCGGGGACCATCCCCTCGCCCGCCGGACCGCGGTCACCGTCGCCGACCTGCGGGGCGAGCCCGGGTACCGGGGGGAGTGCCCCGAGGCGGGCCTCGACGAGATCATGGACCGGGTCGCGCTCGGCCGGCTCGTCACGGTGGTCGGCTCGGCCGCGGCGGACCGGCTCCCGCCGGACGTCGCCGCCGTACCGGTGGCCGACCTGCCGCCGACGACCCTGGCCTTCTGCTGGGCGCCGGGGAACACCGACCCGGACCTCATGGCACTCGCCGACGTCTTCGCGGCGCACGCGCGCGGCACGATCGCGGTGGCCTGATCCAGAACGATTCCCAGTCGCCTGACTGATGCGTACTACGCCGGTGGGCGGTCATGTTGAGGAGGAGCGGAACAGCGCACACCACGGGAGGCCACCATGAGCGGGAACCATTTCGAACCACGGGCGAAGGACTTCGGTACGCGGCCGGCGTCCCCCCTGTCGCTGTCGCTCACCGTGCACCGTGTGGTGCGGGAGGACGTCCGGATCCCGCTCGGCGCCGAGTTCCGGTTCGACCCCGGGTCCCCCTTGCTGGTGACCGTCGTGTTCCGGCCGAAGGACGGCCCCGACGTCACCTGGCACCTGGGCCGCGACCTGCTGTGCGAGGGCCTGCTGGAGGCCGGCGGCCTCGGGGACGTCCGGGTCTGGCCGGAGCGCGCCAGAGGGCGGGCCGTGCTGCGGCTGATGCTCGCGGCCCGCGGGGCCAGTGCCCTGTTCGAGATCGACCGCCGCGCCCTGGAGGAGTGGCTGTTCGACACCTGGGACCTCGTGCCGCCGGGCACGGAACTGGACGGCGTGGACTGGGACGCCCTCCTCGACGGACTCCTGGACGGCCGATGACACCGCGCGCCGCACAGCCCGATCCCGCACCCCGGCCCCCGCACCGCGACCTCACACTCCGGCCCCCGCGCACCGCGCACCCCGGCCTCAGCCCCCGGCCCCCGGCCACCGCGCCACGACCCCTGGAGACGGACATGACGACGCCCGGCACCCGATCCCACTCCGGAACGGACCGCCCGCCCCTGCCCCGCAGGGCCGCCGCCCCCGGCCGGCCGACGCTCACGCTGGTGGGCGACAGCGGCGAGGACCCCTTCCGGCGACCGGTGGAACTGCGCACCGTGAGCACGTCACCGATGCCGCCCGGTGTGCGCGGTGCGCTGGTGACGGCGGTGGACGCGTCGCCGGACGGCAGACTCCAGGTCGTCTGGCTCCCGGCCGCTGCACGGTCCCGGCTGCCCGCGGGCCGGATCCTGCTCGCCTGGCGGCCCGTGGGACACCACCTCACCGAGGTCACCGCCCGGCTCGCGCTGCCCGGCGGTGAGGTCCTGCTCGCCACCTGGCCGACGCTCGGCGGAGAGTGGTCCGAGGTGGTCCGCCCCACCGTGGCCGAGGTGCGGGAGCTGCACGCCGCGCTCCGGCTGGCCACCGACGTCCTGGAACGCCTGGCCGACCGCCCGAACTGACCGCGCGCGAGCGCCGGTCCCGGCGCCGGGCTCCGTGCAACGGCCGTGTGCGTCACGGGAGTTCAGCGCGCCCTTTCCCGCGCCTGCTGGCGCGTCGCCCAGCCTCCCGCGGTCACGACCATCACCATGGCGAGCAACTGGCGGACCGTGAGGTGCTCGCCGAGCGCGGCGAAGGCGACCAGCGCGCCCACGGCCGGGCTCAGCGCGAGCAGCACCCCGAACGCCCGGGTGTCGACGCGCCGCAGGAGCGTCATGTCGAGGGTGTAGGGGATCAGCGAGGACAGCAGGGCGACCGCGAGACCCGTGCCCAGCACCGACGGGCGGGCCACGACGTCCCGGCCCCCGGCGAACGCGGCGACCGGCACCAGCACACAGGACCCGCAGGCCAGCGCCAGCGCGAGACCGGTGAAGTCCGGGAAGAGGCGGCCGACGCGCCGGTTGAGCACCACGTACCCGGCCCGGCAGACGGCCGCGGCGCAGCCCAGCGCGATGCCCACCGCGGGCAGGGCGGCACCCGGCGCCGCGAGCAGCAGCACACCCGCGAGGGCCAGCAGGGCCGCGCCCATGTGCCCGGGGCGCCGGGACAGCGCCGCCGACAGGCCGAGCGGACCGAGGAGTTCGAGCGTGGCGGCCACACCGATCGGCAGTCGGCCGATCGCCTGGAAATAGGCGAGGTTCATCGCCGCGAGGACCAGCCCGAGGCCGGCCGCCGCCCCCCACTGCCGTGCGGTCACCGCACGCGGCCGGGGCCGGACCAGTAGCCACATCACCACGGCGGACAGCCCGAGCCGCAGCCCGGCGAGCGTCGTCGGACTCACCGTCGCATAGGCGTCCTTGGCCACCGCGGCACCGGCCTGGAGACTCACCGCCTGACCCAGCATCAGCGCCGGGGCCACCCACCCGCCAGCCCGTGCCGAAGGTGCCGCCCTGTCCGCCATGGATCGTGTCCCCGTTCGCTCCCGGGCGCCCGCGCCGGGCACGGGGCCACGGCGGGCGCCGCCGCTTCCGCTGTCCCACCCACCGTGCTGTAATCCCTTTGTGCACTTCAACCATTACGGGGGAGAGGCGGCCCGGCTGGGCGCGGACCTGGCCAATCTCGGGGCGTCTCCCGGACCCGGGGAACTGGAACCCCTGCTCGCGGCGCACGGCATCGTGGACCGCGCACTCGGCGAGGCGCAGACGCGCGAGGTGTGGGAATGGAGCCGGCGCCTGGCCGGCTGCTTCGGCCCGCAGGAGATCGACCGGCGCTGCGACACGGTCAACGCGCTGCTGGCGGACGCCTCCAGCCGGCCGTACGTCTCGCTGCACGACGGCGTGCCGCACCTCCACTACAGCGCCGCGGGCGCCGACGCCGTCGCACACCTGCGGGCCGTGACCGCGGCCGGGCTCGCCTACGTCGTGTGCTTCGCCGGCGCCGACCGGCTCGGCCGCTGCGCCCGCCAGGGGTGCGGGCTGGCCTTCGTCGACACCTCGCGCAACGGCCGACGCACCTACTGCACCGTGCGCTGCGCCAACAACGACGCGGTCGCGCGCCACCGCAGACGCCGGGAGGACGGGGAGCGCGGGTGAGGCGGCGCCCTCAGGATGTGCCGATGCCCCGCAGCAGGGTGTCCACCGCGATGTCGGCGGCCTGGGCGGCGGAGAGTTCGGGCAGCCGCTCCGACGCGAGGTGCATCACCTGGGTCAGCAGCCCGCTCGCCCACCCCTCGGGCAGGTCGGCGCGCAGCAGCCCCTCGTCGACGGCGCGGCGCAGGAAGACGTCCACCTCGGCGATCATCCGGCCGCGCCGCTCGCGGATCGACTCCTCGGCCCGCATCCGGGTCAGCTCGACCGGCCAGGCGCGGTTGACCGCGATGACCCCCTCCATGTACCGGTGCAGCGCCACGGTGACCGGGGCCTCGCGCAGCCGGGCGGCGGCCACGGCCTCCTCGACGGCGGTCAGCCGCGCCGCGTACACGGCGGCGAGCAGGGCCTCCCGGGTGGCGAAGCGCCGGTAGACGGTGCGCCGGTCCACACCGGCCTCCGCCGCGATGGCCGCGATGCTCACTCCCGGGTCGACGGCGAGCATACGGGCACCCGTCGTCAGCACCAGTTCCAGATTGCGTGCGGCGTCGGATCTCATCCGTCCACTATAGTCACGGTGAGATGCCGGATGTGAGGTATTGCGCCCCATGCATGCGGCATATGCGGCACCGAATGCCCGCTGTGTGTGACACTTCCCCGCGCCGCCTCGGGCCCGTGGCGCGGAGACCCCTGACACGGAAGCCCCGTGGCTCGTGGCCACGGGGCTTCCGCGAGGCGTCGGGCGGGCGCGTCGGGACGGCGTCCTACAGGGCGACGTCGACGTACCGCTTCCCGGCCTCGTTCTCCACCAGGACGGACTTCACCTGGTCCGGGTCCACCGCGGCCGACCCGTCGATGCCGCGCGCCGCGCCAGGGGGCACCTTGTGCGCCGCGCCCCGGGCCGGGACCACCCAGCTCGCCGCGATCTCCCGGGCACCGTCCTTCGAGACGACCACCAGGCGGCAGCGCTCGCCGGCCGGCACCCCGCTGACCGAGGCGTTGACCCGGACCCAGCCCGTCGCCGGGGTGAGCCGCACGGTCATGCCCGCGTCGGTCCCGCTGTCCTTGGCCGAGGCCACCCGGACCCCGGCCTGCGGCGCGCTCGACGTCGGCGCGGGACCGGCCAGGCCGGAGGAGCCGTCGTCCCCGGCCGCCAGATACCCCCCGAAGAACAGCACCGCCGCCGACGCGGCGGCCCCGAGGCCCACGGCGAAGGAACGGCGGCGGCGCTGCCCCGCCTG
Source organism: Streptomyces sp. NPDC026672 (assembly GCF_040638185.1). Taxonomy (NCBI): domain Bacteria; kingdom Bacillati; phylum Actinomycetota; class Actinomycetes; order Kitasatosporales; family Streptomycetaceae; genus Streptomyces; species Streptomyces sp. NPDC026672. Next base: position 49,855 of record NZ_JBEZXS010000050.1, on the reverse strand, counting down.
TTCCTGGCGGACCTGGCGCAGGGTGCGCTGGAGCAGCAGGTCGCCGTCGTCGGGCGGCCCCTCCAGGAACGCCTCCGGAGGCACTTCGCCGAGTGCCTCCTCCATCTCCCGCAGAGCTGCGAGTTCCATGCGGCACGCCTCACACTCGGCGGTGTGCACCTCGACCGAAGAGCGGTCGTCCGGCTCGATGAGGCCCAGCGTGTACGCGCTGAGCAGTTCGTCGTTCGGATGCTGCTGTGTGCTCACGCCGCCCCCACCTTTCGAAGCTTCAAGCCGCTCCCCGAATTGCCGCTTGTGTACAGCTTGCGCAATGCCTTGAGGGCGTGATGAGAACGGGACTTCACCGTACCCTCCGGTATGCCGAGGCGTCCCGCGGCCTCGGACGCCGTGCGTCCCCGGTAGTAGATCTCCACCAGGACGGCCCGGTGCTCGGGCGTGAGCCGGTCGAGCGCGTCCATCATCACCAGGGAGTCGACCACGTCCTCGGCGTGGTCGTGGTGGACGGGCGCGGTCGCTTCCGTCTCGGTCACCTCGGTGGGCCGTGCCGCCTTGGCCCGGTAGTGGTCGGTGACCAGGTTGCGGGCGACCGTCAGCAGCCAGCCACGGAGGGAGCCCTGCGGATTGGCGATGACCTCCGGGTGCTTCCAGGCACGGATCAGCGTCTCCTGGACCACGTCCTCCGCGGCCTGCCGGTCACCGGTCAATCGTGTCGCGTACGCCAGCAGAGCCTTCCCGTGCTCCGCGTAGAGCGTGCGGATCAACGCTTCATGACTCGTGGCCTGTGGGGCACGAGACCGTAGGATCGCCATCTAGCTACTCCATCCCCGTGGGTTCACCAGGAACACGAGGCAGACGAGCAGCAGGGTTCGGACGGTTCACGTGACATGGGTCACTGATGTTGACCATTCAAACACCGAACACATGCCCAGTGGGGCCCCGGTTCAATCCTCGACACCGCGACGACATCGGAAAATGAACCCTTCGTGGGTCCCGTGTCGTGATGCAGGTGTCCGGGGGACGAAGGGACGGCGGCGAGTGCCGGACGGGGGTCTGCACTCGGCGCCGTCCCCGGCAACCGCCCGGCCGGGCGCTCACCGGCATCGGGAGAAGGCGTGGAGGACGTCGCGCACGGTGCCGTCCGGATCGACGTCGCGGGCGGCGACCGCGGTGCCGTACCGGATGTTCAGCGCGTTCACCAGCTCGATGAGGTCCAGGGAGTTGAGTCGCAGGTCCCGTAGCACGGCGTCCATGCGGATGTCCTCCCGCGGCGTGCCGAACTCCTCCCCGAGGATTCTGCCGAGTTCCCGCAGGGTCAGGGGCGGTGCGTAGTCCTTCATCAGCCGCTCTCGGGTTCGTGATGGCCTGGTTTCGAAGGGCGGTCACGCCGTGACGGCGACCTCACTGTCTGCTCACGCCACGTACACGAGGCGGACCACCGAAACAGTTCACATCTGCGGCGATCGTCTGCGACCGACCTCGAACCACCGGGCCGCACAAAGCCGTTGGGGCCGTGGTGTCACACCACGGCCCCAACGGTGAAGCGGTCGTACGGTCATCCGGTCACGGCGACGTGTGCTCCTCGGGTCCGGCGAAGGCGCGTTCCGCGGCCTCGGCGAAGTCGTGGACGAGAGGCGAACGCCTGGCGGCCACCCAGGCCAGGCACACCCGGTTGGGTCCGATGTCCTCGATCGGTACGGGGACCACGTCCGGGCGGGTGTAGAAGCTCGCCGTGGACAGCGGCAGCACCGAGATCCCGGCCCCCGCGGCCACCAGTTCCAGCTTCTCCTCCACCTGGTGGATCACCGGCACCTTGGGACGCTCGGTGTCCCGCATCTCCAGTGCCACGTCACGCCACTCCGGCACCGCGTCCGGGTCCTGGAGCAGATGCTCGTGGGCCAGGTCCGCGATGGCCACCGACGCCTTCCCCGCCAGCCGGTGCGCCGACGGGAGCATGACGACCCGCGGCTCCTCGAACAGCGGCCGCACCTGGAGGTCCCGCTGGTCGACGGGGAGCCGGACGACACTCACGTCCGCCCGGCCGTCCCGCAACACCTCGACCTGGTCGTCCCAACTGGTGCGCAGGAGGCGTACGTCGAGTCCCGGATGCCGGGCGGTGAGCGCGACGATCGCCGGGGTCACCGTGATCCCGGGCATGAAGCCGATCGTGAACCTCGGTGTGCCCTCCGCCGCGGTCCGCACCCGCCTGAGCAGCGCCTGCGACGCCGACAGCAGGGCGGGCGCGTCCTCCAGCAACTGCTCGCCCGCCGGGGTCAGCGAGGTGCCCCGGCGGTCCCGGGCGAACAACTCGACCCGGAGCTCGTCCTCCAGGGCGCGGATCTGCCGGGAGAGCACCGGCTGGGCGATGTGCAGCCGCTCCGCCGCCCGGCCGAAGTGCAGTTCGTCGGCCACCGCCACGAAGTACCGGAGCTTGCGCAGATCGACGTCCACCGTGACTCACCGTCCACTTCCTTGCCGCGCCACCGGGGCCGACCGCCCCGGCGGACCCCGCAGGACCCGTCGGCCCACCGCTCCCGAATCTACCCGTCCGGCCCCCGCGCGGACGTCCGGCTGGACGGTCAGCCACGCGCCAGTTCGGCCAGCGGGTCGGTGTGCGCGGGGGACCAGCCCAGCTCGGTGCGGGCCTTGGCCGGGGTGAACCGCTGGTCCAGGACGAACGCGTCCGCGACCGCGCCCATGCGCTCGCGCGCCTCCTCCAGGGAGATCGACTCCACCTTGCCCTCCAGGCCCACGCTGTGGCTCACGGCCACGGCGACGTCCTCGGCGGTGGGGTTCACCCCGCCCACGCCGACGTAGACCGAGCCAGCCTTCGCCCTCAGCGCGGCGACGTACAGCTCCGCGACGTCCTCGACGTGGATCAGCGCCCAGTGGTTGGCGCCGTCGCCGATGTACGGGATCGCTCCCGCCGCCTTGCCCGGCGCGGTGTAGAAGAGGTCGATCAGCCGGTTCTCGCCGCCGTACAGCAGACCGGGCTGGACGACGACCGGACGGCCGCCCTGCTCCGCGCGCCGGAGCACCGCCTCCTCGACCGGCCGCCGCCAGGCGACCAGGGCCGGCGGGTTCCACGGCGCGGTCTCGTCGACCACCCCGTCGGTGTCGCCGTAGACCCAGCTGCCGCCGGTGTGCACATAGGTGCCGGTGCCGATGCCGTCCTGCATGGCGGTGGCGGCCGCGAGGTCGGCCTCCCCGGAGTCGGCCTGCGCCAGGTGGACCACCGCCTCGGCCCGTGCCGCCGCCGTGTTGAGGACCCCCAGGTCGCCCAGGCCGCCGATCACCGGCACCGCGCCCAGCGCGCGCACCGCGTCGGCGGAACGCTCGTTGCGGGCCAGCGCCTCCACGGTGTGCCCGTGCCGGATCAGCGCACCGATCACGGCCTTGCCGATGTAACCGGAACCACCCGTGAGGAAAACCTTCATGACCTTCGTCCTTCGCTCGGTTCGGAACGTGTCTCCAGACTGCGCCGGGAGCCGGTGACCGGTCCAAGACCTGTTCCGGCGGCTGTGATGCCCGACGGGCATCAACACCGCGGGGGCGGGGGCGCGGCCTGATACCGGCAGGGCATCGATCCGCACGCAACAGGTCTTGGACGGCAGCGGGAGACCCCGCCGACGCTGGGTGTGCGCCCTCCGCGCACCGCCCTCACCCGCAAGAGGAGACACACTCCATGTCCACGACCGCCGCGCCGGCGCACGGCACGTCCACCGCGGCCCCCGGTCTCACCCGCTCCATGACCCTGCTCCTGGCGGTGGCCACGGGCGCGATCGCCGCCAACCTCTACTACGCGCAGCCACTGCTCGACGTGCTGGCCCGCTCGCTCCACACCTCCGCCGGGACCGCGGGACTCGTCGTCACGGTCACCCAACTCGGCTTCGCCGCGGGCCTGGTGTTCGTGCTGCCGCTCGGCGACCTGGTCCGGCGCCGTGCCCTGCTGACGGGGCTGCTGCTCCTCGACGCCGCCGCACTGGCCGCGGTGGGCCTCGCCCCGGACCTGCCCCTGGCACTGGGGGCGTTCGCCGTCCTCGGCCTGGCCAACGTGGCCGCCCAGGTGCTCGTGCCCGCCGCCGCGCACCTGGCCCACGACGACCAGCGCGGCCGGACCGTCGCCACCGTCATCAGCGGCCTGCTCACCGGCATGCTGCTCGCCCGTACCGTCGCGGGCGCCGTGACCGGCCTCGTCGGATGGCGGCCCCTCTTCCTCGGTGCCGCCGCGCTGATGCTCGTCGTGACCGCCGTCCTGCGCCGGGCCCTGCGCGGTGTGGACGCGGCACCGTCCGGGCGGATGAGCTACACCGCCGTGCTGACGTCCACCGTCCGGCTCTACCGCACCAGCTCCGCCGTCCGGGTCCGCTCGGCGTACGGCGCCCTCGGCTTCGCCGCGTTCAGCGTCTTCTGGTCGACCGCCGCGCTCCGGCTCAGCGGCCCCCCGTTCGGCTACTCCCCGGCCGTCATCGGTCTGTTCGGACTGCTCGGCGCCGCGGGCGCCCTGGCCGCCAACCTCACCGGACGGGTCCGGCGGCACACCCGCGGCACCCCGACCGCCCTCGCCCTCGCCGCCGTCGGCCTCGCCTACGCCGTGCTCTGGGGCACGGACGGCTCCCTGGCGGGCTTCATGGCGGGCGTCCTGCTCCTCGACATCGGAGTGCAGGCCCTGCACGTGCTCAACCAGCGTGTCGTCTACGACGTCGACCCGGCCGCCCGCAACCGCGTCAACAGCGTCTACATGACCTTCTACTTCGTCGGCGGTGCCCTCGGCTCGGCCGTGGCGCCCGTCATGTGGACGCGCGCGGGCTGGACGGGCGTGTGCCTGACCGGCCTCGGGACGGTCGCCCTGGCCGCGCTGCTGTGGGTGTGCACCACGGCGCGCCGCAGCGGGACCCGACCCGGCCGGACATGACACAGCGGCCCGCGCCGTCGATCCGGTCGCGGGCCGCCGTGCGTCCCGTGGGGGGAGAGAGGAAGAGCATCGGCCCCGGCGGGGGAGCGCCGGGGCCGGGTACCGCTACGGACGGACCGAGGAGGAACTTCCGTTGAACGCCGTCACCTCGACGCGCGGACGGTGCGAGGTGAGCGCGTGGGCCGGCCAGGACAGGGTGACCGTCCGGGACTCGCCGGGCAGCAGCCACAGGTAGTTGTCGCTGTACAGGGTCGGCAGCACACGGTGTCCCGTGGCGTCGTCCAGCAGCGACAGCCGCACCATGGAGGCGACCACGGAACCGCGGTTGCGGACCGTCACGGTCAGCTCCTGGCGGTCCCCGGAGCGCTTCTGGCCGGTGACCGAGCCGGTCACCTTCACCTGCCGCGCCTTCGACAGCGCCTGCATGGCCTCCGGCTTGCGGTAGCGCCAGTAGGTGTTGCCGGACCGCACCCGGCCGTCCGGGCCCTCCAGCGTCAGCCGCAGCAGGTGCAGGTCGGGCAGGTCGTCCGTCCACGCGGCGGTGAACGCCTCCGCGGTGGCCGCGGCCGCCACGTCGAGGCGGACCGTGCGGTCCTTGCCCAGCCTGCGGCCCGACAGGTCGTACAGCGTGGCCGTCACCGTGGCGTTCTTCAGGGCCTGACGGGTGTGGTTGACCGCGATGACCCGCCCCTCGGGGTCCGCCTGCACGTGCAGGGGCTCACAGGCCGCGCGGGCGCCGTAGTAGGTGCCGTTGACGTCGAAGTCGTAGTCGTAGGTCTGCCAGACCGTGCTGTGCCAGGCCGGGTGGGACATCCACAGCATCAGACCCGTGGCGTTGTCCCACAGGTTGGCGTTCCACGCCTCGAACATCGCGCGCGTGTTCTCGAAGTTGACGAACTGCGCCTTGCGGGCGAAGTCGTCGAGGCCGTGCGCCTCGCCGAGCCGGGTCTCGATGGCCGCCTTGTACGTCTGCGGCGCCTGGTTCCCGCGCTCGCTCCAGTCGTGGTAGTACCACGCCCCGCGGATGGGCCACTCCGGCTCGTCGCCCGTCATGCTGCGGGTGCTCGCCGCCGTGGACACCACCGGCATGCCGATCTCGGTGTGGAAGCCGAAGTCCTTGCTGCCGTAGGTGGTCGGGTCGAAGTACTTGTCCGGCTCGACCCAGCCGTAGGGGCCGCCACCGGTGATGATGCCGCCGGCCGAGTTGTTCTGGTAGAGCAGGCCCGGTGCCCCCTGCTCGACCGCCTCGCGCATGCCCTTGTCGATCGCCGCGGGCGGGTTGCCCTCGTTCGCGCCGCACCACACGACCACACTGGGGTGGATGCGGTAGCGCAGCACGGTGTCCCGGGCGATCGAGTTGAAGTCGTCGTGGTTCGGCGGGTCCATGCCCCACGCGTTGGGGAAGTCGTTCCACACCAGGATGCCGTACTCGTCGCAGGCCGCGAAGAACTCCTCGCGGTCGCACGTGCCCACCCAGTTGCGGATCATCGTGAAGTTCATGTCCCGGTGCATCCGCACCGCCGCGTCCATGCGCTCCGCCGGCATGCGGCGCAGCAGCTCGTCCCAGCCCCAGTTGCCGCCGCGGGCCAGCACCCGGACACCGTTCACGGTGATGGTCAGCGGGTCGGGGCTGTTGGACACCGACTTCACGTCGGTCCACGAACTGCCGTCGTCGGAGACCTGGATGACGTACGTCTTCGGGTACGCCGACTCCCACACGACGGCCACCCGGTCGAACCGCCGCGACGAGCCGAGGTCGACCTGGATCCACTGGTTGTCCTCGTAGGCGGAGGACCAGCGGCTGCCCGGGTTGCCGTCCGTGGCGTTGGAGGCGGGGTTGCCCGAGTCCTCCGTGGAGGCCGTGGCGGTCCTGTGCAGGGCGAGGTCGGTGCCCGGGTCGGCGCTGTCGATGACACCCAGCGACCACAGGGAGTTGCCCCAGCTGGTGTTGCGCAGCCCGCAGGCCAGGCGCACGTAGCGGGCGGTCCGGGCGTCGAAGTCCTCGACCTGGAGGCTGGCGTTGCCGTTGTTGAAGGGCAGCGGCACGGCGGTGTTGTCGACGGACAGCACGTCGGTCCACGCCGAGCCGTCGGCGGAGACCTGGACGACGAACGTCTTCGCGTACGCCTGCTCCCAGGTCAGGTCGAGCCGGTCGAAGGACTGCTGCGAGCCCAGGTCGACCCGGATCCACTGGTCGTCCTCGTAGGAGGAGGACCAGCGGCTGTCCGGGTTCCCGTCGGTCACGTTCGCCGCGCCGTGGTCGTCGCCGTCCGAGCTGGACGCCTCGGCCGGCGCGTGCAGCGCGAGGTCGATGCCGGTGCGGGCACTGTCGAACACCGAAAGGGTCCACAGCGAGGAGCCCCAGGAGGTGGCCCGGGTGAGGCACCGGACACGCACGTGGCGGGCCTGCTGCCGGTCGAAGGTCACCGTCTGCGTGTAGGAGTCGCCGGAGGCGGCGAACGGCAGCGGCACCTTGTACTCGTAGCCGTACTGGCGGATGCCGAAGCGGGTGGTGCGGCGGTCGCTCTCGGTGCCGTCCACCGACGCGACGAGCGTGAGCCGGTGCAGATCGGGGTCGCCGAGGCCGTTGGGCCACCACAGCTTGGGGTTGCGCAGCCGCAGCTGCCGGAAGGCGTCGGGTGCGAACGTGACGTCCACGGTCTGTCCGGCCGGGACGGTGACGACCTTGCTCACCCGCACGTCGTCGAAGGACGCGACGACGGTCGCCCTGTGGTCGGCGGTGTCGGCGTTGCGCACCGGGACGACCACGGTCAGCTCGGCCACCGACACGTCGGGCAGGTTCGGCAGGGAGGTGTCCACCCGCGGGTCGCCGATGACGACCTGGCCGGTGGAGCGCAGCCGGACGTGGTTCCAGATGCCGGCCGCGCGGTCGCGCACCGCGGGCATCCAGTCCCAGCCCGAAGAGGCCAGGTACGTCGGCGAGTTGAGGTTCATCTGGTTGGCGCCCGCGTCCACCCAGGACTCGCCCGCCGGACCCTTGTCACCGGGGCTGCCGGGCACCGGCATGGGGTCGATGCGCACCGCGAGCGCGTTGTCCCCGTCCGCCGCGAGCAGCTTGGTCACATCGTGCGCCGAGCGCGCGAAGGGGTACGTCAGACCGCCGACCTGCTTGCCGTTGAGCCAGATCTCGGCCTTGTGGTTGACCCCGTCGAACTCCAGCCAGACCCGCCGGCCGGACCCGGTGCGCAGCCCGCGCGGCAGGTCGAAGTCACGCTTGTACCACCAGGAGTGCCGCGACAGCGCCTCCGGGATGTGCAGGTTGTTCAGGCCCGCGACCGGGTCGGGCAGCTTGCCCTGGTCCACGAGCGAGGCCAGGACCGTGCCCGGCACGGTGGCCGGCAGCCAGCCGCTCGTGTCGACGGACGCCTGCGACAGCTTCGCGCCGTCGCCGTCGGCCCAGTCGTCCATGGTCAGCCGCCAGCCCGACTCCAGCGGCACGGTGCCGTCCGAGGCCACCGCCAGCTTCGGCGCGTGCTCGGTGTGGGTGCCCCAGTCGGTCCAGCCGGTGGCCGAGGGGCGGTGCCCCTGCGGGGTGCCGTAGACCTCGAACCCGTTCAGCCCGAGCGGGTTCGCGCCGGAGCGCCGGCGCGAGGTCATCCGGACCCAGCGGGCCGTCACCGGGCGCGCCAGCTGGATGTTCACCACCCCGCCGGTGCCCGCGGTCGTGCGGTACACGCTCGTCCAGGACTTGTTGTCCTTGGAGGTCTCGACCACGAACTCCACGGCGTAGCTGGAGAGGATCTCCTTGCCCGTGGTGCCGCTGTTGGGGTTTCCGCTGGTGGGCGGGGTGAAGACGGGGTCGCTCGCGTCGCCCTCGAAGGTCAGCCGGACCCAGGACACCTCACAGGCGGCCTGGAGGTCGATGGATATCCACTGCGGGTCGCTCGCCTCCGCCCGCCAGCCGCTGCCGCGCACGCCCTGCGAGCCGAGCCGGTCGACGACGAACTCCGCCGGGGTGGGCGCGTACGCGGTCGAGGAGACCGTGACGGGCCGGTAGAGCGCGAGTTCACGGGGCGAGGAGGAGACGGTCGGCGCGTCGGCGCCGGCGGCCGCGGCGGTCGACACGGGCATCAGTGAACCGAGGCCGAACCCCGCCAGCAGTGTGGAGCCCGTAGTGACGACCGACCGCCGTGACATGTGCCGCGGCGGGCTCGACTGATCTTTCATGAGCGTGATGTCCCATCGAGAAAACTGTGGCGCGGGCCGGTGCGCCTGACCGACCGGCTCGGCACGCCCGGTGCCAACGAAATGACAACGTTGCCAAAGGCTCTGGTGTGAGGAGGGTCCTGTCAACCCCTGATGTCGGGATCGTCGTGAAAGCGGGACCCGCGGGGTGGGTTGAGCTGGTGTCGAGGTTTGCGGCAGCAGATATGTGTGCGGTGCACGGTGGTCGGGCGGGACGTGCTGTCAGGTCCGGGGCTTAGGGATCGTCGCCCGTGTGACGGGTGTGGCCCCGCGGGGCGGGTTTGCGTGAGCACCGGGCAACTCGCCGTCGTGGACGCCGTGACGAGCGGGGTGGAATGTGCTGTCGGCGGGCAGCCGGGCCGGGGTGGGGCGGTTCCCGGGCGCGGACGACGTGCCCCCGCCCGGTGTGTGTCGTTGAGAAGGCGTGGAGGACCGTATGCGGGACAGGACCGGACCCGGCCGGGAACTGCGTGTCGCCGTGGTGCTGCTGGTGGCGGCGTCCGGCGCGGTGGAGACCGTGTCGTTCATCGCCCTGGAGCATGTGTTCGCCGGTGTCATGACGAGCAACCTCGCCCTGCTCGGCATGGCGATCGGGCGCAGCGGGGAGACCGCCGTGACCGCGGCGGTGCTCGCGCTCGCCGGGTTCGGGGTCGGGGCCGTGGCGGTCGCGCGGTTCACCGGGGCCGGCGGGGGGACCGTGGCGCACTGGTCGCCCCGGGTGCTGCTCTCCCTGCTCGCCGAGGTCGTCCTGCTCGCCGTGGGCGCGGGGGTCTGGGCGGCCGTGGGCGGCTCGCCGGGTGGACTCGCCCGTGACGTCCTCCAGTTCGGTGCCGCCCTGGTGATGGGCATGCAGGCGGCCGCCATGGTCGCGGCCGGTCACGCGGCGGCGCCGACCACCTATCTCACCGGCACGCTCGCCACGTACATCGTCAAGGGTGTCGGCGCGGCCCGCCCGGACCGGTGGGTGCCCGCCCGGCTCGGGGCCATGATCGTCGGGGCCGATGCCTCGGTGGTGCTGCTGCGGGAGGCGCCGGCCTGGACGGGGGTGCTTCCGGTGGCACTCGCGGGAGCCGCCGTGGCGCTCGCCCGGTCGCCGCTGCGCCGGGCCCGCCGGGGGGTCTGACGCCGTACGGGCGTCGCGCGTGCCGTGCCATGTACGGGGCGTCGCGCGGCTCGAGTCGGGCCGCCCCGCGTCAAGTCAGCCAGCCCCGCTCGCGTGCCCTGGCCCCCGCCTGGAAACGGGTCCGGGCGCCGAGACGGTGCATCAGATCGGCGATCCGGCGGGTGGCCGTCCGGGTGCTCATGCCCAACTGCCGTGCGATCGCCTGGTCCTTGAGCCCGCTGTGCAGCATGCGCAGCAGGATCAGGTCCGCCTCGCCGGGCTCGTCGCCGCCCGGCTCGGACGGGCTCCGCCCCCGGTCGCCGGCCAGTGGCTCGGCCTTGTTCCAGTACGCCTCGAAGAGTTCCATCAGCGCGTCGAGCAGCCCGGACGCGTGCACCACGGCGACGCTGTCGTACTCCGTCCCGGCCAGCGGGACGAGGGCCACGCTGCGGTCGAGTATGTGCAGTTTGAAGGGGAGGTGGGGCAGCATCCGGGACTGCTCGCCGAGCGCGTTGAGCTTCAGGATCGTCTCGAAGCGACCGGGGTAGGCCATGGACTCCGGGCAGTAGATCGACCTGATGTCGACGCCCCGGTCGAGCCAACTGCTGGTGACCGCCGTCTCCGTGGTGTCGTCGTGCGGGCGGCCGTTCGGCCGCCCGAGATAGGGCGGCCGGTCCAGGATCCACAGATGGCTGGTCACGGACCGGCTCAGCTCCACCACCAGCCGGGCCACGTTCTCCCGGCCCGTCAGCACCTCGACCAGACTGCCCGGATCGGTGTGCAGCCGTCCCCTCTGATAGACGCCGTTCAGCAGCTCCACCGCCGACTCCACCTCGGAGAACGCCGAAGCGGCCGCCACCCGGCGCTGGTTGAGCAGGGTCGTCAGCGCGGTGCGCGGTCTCGTGGCCTCCCAGCGGCCGGGGCCCACCCGCTGCGCCAGACCGAGCGCGGCCAGCCGCCGTAGGGCGTGCGTCACCCGTGCCGCGGAGGCGTCGACCAGCCCCGCGAGCGTGCCGACCTTGCGCTCGCCGTCCGCCAACAGTTCGCGGTAGACGGTCTCGTCGAAGGCGCTGACGCCCAGAGCTTCGAGCACGGCTCACCTCTCCGGTCGGGGCGGACGGGGGAGTCGACCGCCCGAGGCGGGACGGCGCCCGGACCGTTCGGCGCCGCTGGCGTCTTCGGTCACCGTGGCCAAAGACGCCACGAGACTATCTGGACAAGATCAGTTGGGGCGGCGTTCACTTCTGTCGGATCCCCGCACCGTCCGTCACCCGACCGGCCCACCGCACGTCCGCACCGGCAACCGCGGGGCCCCTTTCCGGTAACGAGCACACGCTCGCGACAGACACCTCGCACGATGGGGAGGAATCCGTGACGTCCCAGTCACGAAGATCAATACGCCGTGGGGACAGGCGAGTCGGCGCCGCGGCGGCGGTGGCCCTGGCCATGGCCGTCCTGCCGCTCACCGCACCCGGAGCCGACGCGGCGCCCAAGGACCCGGCGACGAGCGGCCATTACCTCGTCACGCTCGCCGACCGGCCGATCGCCACCTACGACGGCGGAGTCGACGGCATCGCCGCGACCAAGCCCGCGCCCGGCGCCGACCTGGACACCACCACGACCGCGGCCAAGCGCTACCGCGCCCGTCTGGAGGGCCGTCAGACCACCGTGGCCCGCAGCGTCGGCGCCGAGGTCGGCCGCCACTACGCGGTCACCACCGACACCTTCACCACCACACTCACCGCCACCCAGGTGGTCCGCCTGCGCGCCACGAGCGGTGTCGTCTCGGTCGTCCCCGACGTCCTGCACCACGTGACCGACGACAGGAACTCCACCGACTTCCTGAACCTCTCGGGACGCAAGGGACTGTGGGCGGCGCTGGGCGGAACGCGCGCCGCCGGCAAGGGCGTTGTCATCGGCGACATCGACACCGGGATCTGGCCGGAGAGCGCCTCGCTCGCCGCGCCCGCCCTGAAGACCTCCCGGCCGTCCGCCGCCGACCCGTACCGGCCCTACCGCAGCGGCACCACCACCGTCATGCGCAAGGCCGACGGCACCACCTTCACCGGCACCTGCCAGACCGGTGAGCGGTTCGCCGCGAGCGACTGCAACGAGAAGCTGATCGGCGCCCGTTACTTCGGACAGGCGTGGTTGAACGCGGTGCCCGAGGCCAACCGGGCCGACTACGTCTCGCCCCGGGACGGCGAGGGACACGGCACGCACACCGCGACCACCGCGGCTGGGAACGCCGGAGTACGCGCGACCATCGGCGACCGTGACTTCGGCACCGTGTCGGGCGTCGCGCCCGGCGCCACCGTCGCCGTCTACAAGGCCCTGTGGGAGAGCAAGGACGGCAACCAGTCCGGCGGTTTCACCTCCGACATCGTCGCCGCGATCGAACAGGCCGTGGCCGACGGCGTGGACGTCATCAACTACTCGGTGGGCTCCCTGTTCGAGTCCAACCTCACCGACCCGGTCCAGGTCGCCTTCCGCAACGCCGCGGCGGCCGGGGTGTTCGTGTCGGCCGCGGCCGGCAACAGCGGCCCCACCGAGAGCTCGCTGGACAACACCCCGCCCTGGGTGACCACCGTCGCCGCCGGGACCGTCGCCCCGTACAAGGCCACGGTGGTCCTCGGCGACGGCACGCGGTACACCGGGGTCAGCACCAGCGTCACGAGCACGCTCGGTCCCGAGCCGCTCGTGCTCGCCGAGTCCGTGCGCACCGCGCAGGCCACGGCCGGTGACGCGGCCCTGTGCCAGGACGGCACCCTCGATCCCGCGAAGACGGCGGGGAAGATCGTCGTCTGCGACCGCGGGGTCAACGCCCGTACGGCCAAGTCCGCCGAGGTCGCCCGGGCCGGCGGCGTCGGCATGGTGCTGGTCAACCTGACCGACCTCAGCATGGACGCGGACCTGCACTCCCTGCCCACGGTCCACCTCAACGTCCCCGGCGCGACCGCCGTACGCGCCTACGCGGCGACCGCCGGAGCCACCGCCACGCTGACCACCGGCGGCACCGACATCCCGTACCCGCAGGTCGCCGGGTTCTCCTCGCGCGGCCCGTCCACGGTCAATCGCGGCGACCTCCTCAAGCCCGACCTCACCGCCCCCGGCGTGTCCATCCTGGCGGCGGTCGCCCCGCCCACCAACGACGGCCACTCCTTCGCGTTCGAGTCGGGCACGTCGATGGCGACCCCGCACGTGTCGGGCCTGGCCGCGCTCTACCTCGGTGAGCACCCGACCTGGTCGCCGATGCGGGTCAAGTCCGCGATGATGACCACCGCGACCGCGACCGAGACGCCGGACGGCAAGCCCGGTTCGGACGTCTTCGCACAGGGTGCGGGCGAGGTCGACCCGGCCGCGATGCTGAAGCCCGGACTGGTCTACGACTCCGGCGAGCGGGACTGGCTCGCCTATCTCGAAGGCCAGGGCGTCGACACCGGCACGGACGTCAAGGCGATCGACCCCAGCGACCTCAACTACCCGTCCATCGCGATCGGCGACCTGTTCGGTCGGCAGACCGTCACCCGCACCGTCACCGCCGTCACCCCGGGCAGCTACCGGGCGCGCGTCGACGTGCCGTCGGGCGTGCGGGCCACGGTCAGCCCGGCCGTGCTCCACTTCAGCAGGCCCGGACAGACCCACTCCTTCACGGTGACCTTCGACATCGGCACCGCGCAGGTCGGCACGACCGTCACCGGCTCCCTGACCTGGACGGGCGCCCACAAGGCCGTGCGCAGCCCGATCGTCCTCACCCCGCAGAGCGTCCGGGCCCCTGACCGGGTCACCGGCACGGGCGAGCGGGGCACCGTCACCTACTCCGCGACGCCGGGCGTGCGGCCCTTCACCGCCACCGCCTACGGCCCGGTGTCGGCGGACGCCGAGCACGGCTCGGTGACCAGCCACGGCTCCCCGACGGACAGTGAGCAGTACTTCGCCGTGCGGGTCGCCGCGGGCACCAGGGCCGTCGAGTTCACCGCCCGGCCCGACAACCCCGACGCCCAGGTGGCCCTGGTGGTCGGCCGGGTCGTGAACGGGCAGCCGCTGTCCACGGGTTGGGTGGTGCTGCCCACCTCGGACGCCGTGGTGACGGTTCCGCACCCGGACGCCGGTGACTACCTGGCCGCGGTCGTCACCCTCGGCGACGCGGCCGGGACGACCTCGACACCCTTCACCCTCCAGACCAACCAGGTCGGGGCGAGGGCGACGGGATCGGTCACGGTCACCCCGGGGCGCTCCGACGGCCCGCAGGGCACCCCGCTGGACCTGACCGCCGGTTGGTCGGGCCTCGGCACGGGGGCGCGGTCCACGGCGTGGATCGAGTACCCCAACGGCGCGGGGACCGTGCTCAGCCTCAACTGACGGTTCGCACAGCCGAGTTCATCTTGCGGTGCCGGTCCCTGAAGGGGCCGGCACCGCTCGGCGTTCCGGGGCCTGCGCGACGTCGCCTCCCGGATATCTAGACTATACCGTATAGTATATCGTCATCGGCTGTCAGGCACGCCCGGACGCGGTCAGGGCCTCCGGGCACCGGCAAGGGAGGTTCACCGTGGCGTTCCACGGCTATCACCACATCACGTCGACGGTCACCAGCGCGCGGGGCGACGTCGACTTCCACGTCCGCGTCCTGGGGCTGCGCAACGTCAAGCGCACCGTGCTCCTGGACGGGGCCCGGCCCTTCTACCACCTGTACTACGGCAACGAGTACGGCGAGCCGGGCACCCTGCTCACCTCGTTCGCCTTCGGCCCCGACCGGCCCGAGGGGCGCCGGGGCTCCGGCCAGGTCAGCTCCATCGCCCTGTCGGTCCCGGCGGGGAGCGTCACGTACTGGCACGACCGGCTGAACACGCTCGGGGTGGACGCCGTACCCTTCGAGCGGCTCGGCGAGCGGCGCCTGCGGTTCGCGCACCCGGACGGCATCGAGTACCAGATGGTCGAGGTGCCCGTCGACGGGCGGCTGCCCTGGGCCGGCGGCGGGATACCCGAGGCGGCGGCGATCCGCGGGGTGCACAGCGTCACCGTGTGCAGCCGCGAGGTCGACGAGCTGGACATGTTCCTGCACGAGGGCATGGGGCTGCGCACCCGCGACAAGGACGGCGCGGTCACCTCGTACAGCATGGCCGAGGGCGCCGCGGGACAGGTCGTCGAGATCGACCACCGGCCCGAGGTCCCGCAGGGCACCTGGGGCTACATGCGCAACACCGTCGACCACGTCGCCTTCGACGTCCGCGAGGCCGACGTCCAGCTGGAGTTCAAGGACCACCTGGAGGCGATGGGCTACATCGACGTCACCGAGCCCCGGGACCGCAACTACTTCTACTCCGTCTACTTCCGCACCCCGGCCGGCGCGATGTTCGAGGCGACCCGCAGCCACCCGGAGGGCTTCCTCAAGGACGAGAGCCTGGACAGCCTCGGCAGCTGTCTCCAACTGCCCCGCTGGCTGGAGGAGCGGCAGGACGACCTGCTGGCCGAACTCCAGCGCACCCAGCCGCTGGACTGAGCACCGCGCCCGGCCCACGCACCCCACCGACACACGCACAGAAAGGCGGACGCCCCATGGCGCCCCACCGTATCGACGTGCACCACCACGTCATCCCCGACGCCTATCTGCGGGCCATGGACCGGGCGGGACTCGACGACCCGATCGCGGGCGTCGCCTACCCGCGCTGGGACGTCGACACCGACCTCGACCTCATGGACCGCTACGACATCCGCACGGCGATCGTCTCCATCACGGCGCCCGGCGTGGCCTTCGCCACCGGCGAGGAGGCCGCGTACGTGGCCCGCGCGACCAACGAGGCGATGGCCGAGCTGTGCGCGGACCACCCCCAGCGGTACGGCGCGTTCGCGCTGATACCGCTGCCGGACGTGGACGCCGCGCTGGCCGAGATCGACTTCGCGCTGGACGTGCTGGGCCTCGACGGCATCGGCCTGTTCACCAACCACCGCGGCACCTATCTGGGGGACCCGCACTTCGAGCCCGTCCTCGCGGCCCTCGCCGAGCGGGACGCGCTCATCCACGTGCACCCCGCCCAGCCGGCCGCCACCGACCAGCCGACGTTCGGACTGCCGCCGTCGCTCTACGAGTTCACCTTCGACACCACCCGCATGGTGGCGAACCTGCTCTACAGCGGCACCCTGGACCGCCACCCCGGACTGCGCATGATCGTCTCGCACGCCGGGGGAGCGGTCCCCTTCCTCGCGCACCGGCTCACCTACGCCGCCACCATCAACCCGCGACTGGAGGACCGTCAGCCGCGCGACGTGCTCGGCTCGTTGCGCAACCTGTACTACGACACGGCGATGGCCGCGAACCGGCCCGCGCTCGCCGCCCTGAGCACGTTCGTCGGCGGCGACCGCATCCTGTTCGGCACCGACTACCCGTTCATGCCGGAGTCCACCACGGCGGAGTCGGTCGCGGCGGTCCGCGACTTCTTCGACGCCGACACCGTCGTGGACGTCGAGTGGAACAACGCCGCGGCGCTGCTGCCGCGGTTCGACCGACTGTCCGTGTGACCCGTCCACCACCAGCACCACGGAGCCCGAAGTGAAAACGGCCTGGCAGCACGAACTCCCGCCGGGGGAGCTGGCGTTCCTCCCCACCCGCCGTGTCGTGTGGGGACCCGGCTCGATCCACCGGCTGGCGGACCTGCTCGACGGCCTCGGGGCCGAGCGGGTGCTGGTGATGACGTCGCGGTCCCTGGTGCAGGAGGGCGTGTCCCTCGGGCGCGTGCGCGCGCACTGCGGGGCCCGGTACGCGGGCGGGTTCGACGCCCTCCCCGCCCATGTCCCGCGGTCGGCGGTCGACGCCGCCGCGGCGGCCGTGCGCGCGGCCCGCGCCGACACCGTCGTTTGCTGCGGCGGCGGTTCGGTGATCGACGCGGGCAAGGCGGTGGCGGCCCGCCTGGCCGAGGAGGACGGCGGACCGCCGGTCGCGCTCGTCGCCGTACCCACCACCCTGTCCGGCGCCGAGTTCGCCGACCACTACGGCGTCACCGAGGAGCGGGACGGAGCGACGGCCAAGCACACGCACACACGGGAGGACGTCACCCCGGCCGTGGTGGTCCTGGACGCCGAACTCACCGAGGCCACCCCCCAGTGGCTGTGGGCGGGCTCCGCGCTCAAGGCGCTGGACCACGCGGTCGAGGGGCTGCTGTGCTCCGGCGTCCGGCCCGTGCTCGACGAACTCGCCCAGGCCGGCGTCCACCGGCTCGCCGAGGCGCTCCCCGAGTCGCTGGACCCGCGGTCGTGGGACGCCCGCCAGGAGTGCCAGATCGCCGCCTGGTACTGCTACTTCACCCCGGCGAGCCTCACCCTCGGCCTCAGCCACCGCATCGGGCACGTCCTCGGCGGCACCTACGGCGTCCCGCACGCCCACACCTCCGGGCTCACCCTGCCGGCCGTGACGGCCGCCATGGGCCCGGTGGTGCCCCGGCGCCTCGACCTGGTCGCCCGCGCCCTCGGCGCCGTCGACCCGCGCTCCCCGGCGACGGGCGGCGCGCGGGACGCCGCCGCCGCGCTGTCCCGGCTGGCCGCCGGGGCCGGACTGCCCACCCGGCTGCGCCAGGTGGGCATCCGGCGGACCGACCTCGCGGCGATCGCCCGCCAGGTCATGGACCGCTACCCCGAGTCGACCGCCCAACTCGACGGCACCGGCACGGACCTGACCGGCCTGCTCGCCTCCATCTGGTGACCGGGCCGGCTACCGGGGCCACCGCCGCTGCACCTCGGGCAGGGCGTCCGTCAGCAGACGGGCCGCGGCCAGGGCCGTGGAGTCCCGGCCCCAGGCCGCGGTGATCTGCACACCCACGGGGAGTCCCGCGTCGTCGAAGCCGGCCCGTACGACACACGAGGGCAGGCCCGTCAGACTCTGCAACGCGGTGTACGCCATCACCCGCTCCCGGAACTCCACCGCCTCCGGGGCGTCCGGCACGGCGTCGTGGCCGATCGGGGCCGGGGACACACCGGAGACCGGCGTCAGCAGCACGTCGACCCGCCCCAGCACCCGCCCCGCCAGCGCGGTCGTCAGGGCCCGGTCGCGCTGGGCCTGCGCGTACCGCTCGAACGGGATCGCCGCGGACCGCTCGGCCCGGTGGCGGACCCCGGGGTGGTAGCCGGCGGCGCGGTCGGGCCACAGCCCCGCCGCCCGGTGCACGGCGGCGGCCTCCGCCCCGATGCACGTCGCCATGGTCGGGTACAGCGCGGGCGGCGGGGGCGAGTCCACCCGCTCGATCCGCGCGCCCGCGCCCTCCAGGGCGGCGACGGCGGCGTCGAACACACGGGTCGTGGCGGGCGTGCGCGGCGCCTGGTGGGACTGCTCCCACAGGCCGACCGTGAGCGGGGACCCGGGGGTCCGCGCCGCACCGCCCGGTGCGAGGACCGACAGCAGCAGCTCGAGGTCGGCCACCGTCCTCGCCATGGGCCCCACCGTGTCCAGCGACGGGGCCAGCGGGAACACCCCGTCCGCCGGCACCGCCCCGAACGTCGGCCTGAGCCCCGCCACCCCGCAGAACGCGGCCGGTATGCGGACGGACCCCGCCGTGTCGGTGCCCAGCGCGAGCGGTGCGAGCCCGGCGGCGAGGGCCGCGGCCGAGCCCCCGCTGGAGCCGCCCGGCACCACCGCGGGGTCCCACGGATTGCGTGTCGGGCCCGCGATGCCGCCGTCGGTGGTGATGCCCCAGGCGAACTCGTGGGTCGCGGCCTTGCCGAGCACGATGCCGCCCGCCGCGCGCACCCGTGCCACCACGGTCGCGTCCCGCGGCGGGACGTGCCCGGCGAACAGGGCGGACCCGTAGGTGGTGGTCCGCCCCGCGGTGTCGATGAGGTCCTTGACGACGACGGGCACCCCCTCCAACGGGCGGGCCCGGCCCGCGCGATGGCGCTCCAGCGCCTGCCGTGCCCCGGCGCGGGCGGGCTCGGCGTCGACGGCGAGCAGCGCGTTGAGCCCGCGCCGGTGCTCCGCGCGTTCCAGCAGGGTGTCCACGACCTCCACGGGGGACAGCCGTCCCCGTGCGTACTCCTCGGTCAGCTCGACGGCGGACAGACGGGCGATCGCGTCGTCATCGGCCACGGCGGCCCCTTCGGTCGGGGGCCGCCGCCGTCAGACGTCGGCCCGGTACTGGTAGTGACTGACGAACATGTCGACACCGGCGGTGATCAGGCGCTCACGGGTCTCCGCGTCCACGGGGTCGCCGTAGGCGCCGTAGACGAGGTTCGGGGACACCACGAGCCCGGAGAGCTGGAGCACGGCCAGGTCGACGTCGGCGATGCTCAGGCGGTGCGAGGCGACCAGCCGGCGCAGGGCGTCGGCGACCACGGGGTGGAAGCGGCGCGGACCGCGCTCCCGCCATGCCTCGCCGACCTCGGGGAAGCGGCGCACCTCGCCCGCGACCAGGTTGCGCAGGCTGATCATGTCGGGTGCGGCGATGCCCGCGACCCAGGCGCGGCAGGCGTCGATCAGGTCCTCACGGACGTGCGAGGACTGTGCCAGCCGGGAGGCGACCAGGTTGACGGGCTCCTCCAGCGCGTGGTCGAGCTCCTCCCCGATGACCGCGACGAACAGCGCCTCCTTGTTGCCGAAGTGCTTGTACACGGTGGCCTTGGTGGTGACCGCGGTCGCCGCGACCGTGTCCATGCTGGCCTCGAAACCCTCCGCCAGGAAGGTGTTGCGCGCCGCGTCCAGGATGCGTCGCCGCAGCTCCTGACCGCGGGGCCGCCGCTGTCGTTCCTCGGGTGCGGCGGTGGCTCGGCCCGGCATCAGACTCCCCATTCACTGCCCTTGCGCTGAAGGACAGCAGCATACCGGCGGGTTGCCGGCACTCTCGGGATTCCGCCGCCCTTCACTATACTATACGGTATAGTCTACATTCATCGCGTCGCCCCCCGGGACCGGTTCCCGGCGTGTGGGCGCCCGGCGCGCTTCCTGGAGCGGAACGGAGTTCGGCATGACACGGACCGGCGAGACCGTCGCGGTCACCACCTACGGCCACTTCATCGGCGGCGAGTGGATCCGCTCCGAGAAGACCTTCGACGACTTCGAGCCGTACTCCGGGGAGGTGTACGCGCAGATATCGGCCGGCGGCGCCGAGGAGGCGGAGCGGGCCGTGGCGGCGGCCAACGCGGCCTTCCCGGACTGGGCGGCGCTGCCCCCGGCCGCCAAGGCCGACCTCTTCCTCGCCGCGGCGCGGATCGTGGAGGAGCGCCGGAAGGAGATCGCGGAGGTCATGGCCCGCGAGACGGGCTGCACCCTGCCGTTCGCCGACTTCCAGCAGGACCTGGTCAAGGCGATGCTGCGCCAGGCCGCCAACTGGGTCTACCTGCCGGCCGGGGAACTCCTCCGGACCGACGCCCCCGGTACCTACTCCACGGCCGTCCGCCGGCCGCTCGGTGTGGTCGCCTCGTTCACACCCTGGAACGGGGCCAACGTGCTCGCCTGGCGCACCGTCCTCGCGCCGCTGGCCGCGGGCAACACGGTGGTGGTGAAGCCCTCGGAGGAGGCGCCGATCTCCGCCGGTCTGATCGTCGCCCAGGTCGCCGAGGCGGCGGGCTTCCCGCCCGGTGTCGTCAACGTCGTCACCCACGCCCCCGGGGCGGCCGGTCCGATCGCCGACCGCTTCTTCGAGGACCCCGAGGTCCGCTGCATCAACTTCATCGGCAGCGTGCCCACCGGACGCATGCTCGCCGAGCGCGCCGGACGTGAACTGAAGCGCTCGGTCATGGAGTTGGGCGGATTCAACCCGCTGATCGTGCTGGACGACGTGGTCCTCGACGACGCCGTGCACGTGGCCGTCTACAGCGCCTTCATCCACCAGGGCCAGGTCTGCCTGAACGCCCGCCGCATCTTCGTGCAGGAGAGCCTGTACGAGGAGTTCCTCGCGCGCTTCACGGCCCGCACCCGCGAGCTGGTGTCCGGCGACCCGCACCGACCCGGCACGTTCATCGGGCCGTTGATCAACGACCGGGCCCGTGATCTCGTCCACGCCCGGGTCACCGAGGCGGTCTCCAAGGGCGCGCGCCTGGTCACCGGAGGCACCTACGACGGCCGGGTCTACGAGCCCACGATCCTGGTCGACGTCCCCGACGACGCGACCGTGGCCCAGGAGGAGACCTTCGGTCCCGTGGTCCTCGTCCAGCCCGTCGCGGACGCGGAGGAGGCCGTCGAAATCGTCAACCGGTCGCTGTACGGACTGACGGCGTCCGTGCTGTCGGGCGACACCTACCGTGCCCTCGAACTCGCCGGACGCATCAAGTCCGGCGCCGTGCACATCAACCTGCCCACCGTCAACGACGAGATCCAGGCGCCGATCGGCGGGGTGCGGGACAGCGGCTGGGGACGCTCGGGGCCGTACGCCCTGGCCGACTTCACCGATGTGATCTGGGTGAACGCCCGCCGCGACCTGCCGACCGACCTGCCGGTCTGACGGACCGTCACCCACGTTTCCCCCGTTCTCTCCGGTTCTCCCTCTCTCCTTCCTGCTCCTTCTCGCACCTTTCCTTCTGTTCGACCGATCCCGACCGAGGAGTCGTCATGGAACGTCGTTCGCTGATCAAGGGCGGAGCCGCCGCCTTCGGCGCGCTCGCCCTCACCGCCGTCGCCGAGGGAACCAGCCTCGCGGCGACCTCCCACAACCACCCGAGCCTCTACCCGGACCCGGCCACCACCCCCGTGCCGAACCCACCCTTCCCCGCCAACCTCACGGCGGTCGAGCGCTACCACCTGGAGAAGTTCGACGAGCTGGACTTCGAGATCTTCACCCACGCCGACTGGGCGCGGCTGGGTGAGAGCCACGCGCGGAACATCCGTGTGCACTGGCCCGACGGACACTTCACCGACGGCATCGACAAGCACATCCAGGATCTGGCCGCGCTGTTCGTCTGGGCACCCGACACCCGTGTCGAGTCGCACCCGTTCCGGGTGGCCAAGAACGAACTGACCGCCGTCACCGGCGTGATGCAGGGCACCTTCACCCGGCCCATGCCGGACGGCAACGGCGGCTTCATCCAGCCGACCGGCAAGAAGTACGCGATCAACATGGCGACGGTCGGCATCTGGAACCGCCAGGGCACCATGGACGAGGAATTCCTGTTCTGGGACAACCAGAACTTCTTCCAGCAGCTCGGCCTGGCCTGACCCACCCCGCGTCGGTGCGGGTGCCCCGCTCCCGGGGGAGGGCATCCGCACCGATCGCGGTTCGGCACGGCGATACGCGGCCGTGCCCGGTGCTCGACGATCCTGTCCGTCAGGGGAGGATCGAGTCCACGTAGCCGCCGTCCACCCGCAGTGCGCCGCCCGTCGTGGCCGAGGCCTGCGGGGAGGCGAGGTAGACCACCATGTTCGCGATCTCCTCGGGCTCGATGAGCCGCTGGAGGAGCGACTGCGGCCGGTGGTTGAGCATGAACTCGCGCTGGGCCTCGTCCCACGGCAGCTCGCGGGGGACCAACTGGTGGACGAAGTCCTCGACGCCCGCCGTGTGCGTCGGCCCCGCGATCACCGAGTTGACCGTGACCCCGGTGCCCGCGGCGGCCTTGGCGAACCCGCGCGTCACGGCCAGCAGCGAGGTCTTGGTCATGCCGTAGTGGATCATCTCCGCCGGGGTGACCACCGCGGAGTCGCTCGCGATGGACTGCACCCGGCCCCAGCCGCGCTCCGTCATCCCCGGCAGGTACGCGCGGATCAGCCGGACGGCGGTGAGGACGTTGACCTCGAAGTAGCGCCGCCACTCGGCGTCGTCGATCTCCAGGGCCGGGGCGGCGCCGAAGATGCCCAGGTTGTTGACGAGGATGTCCACGTCGGGCACGACCTCCCGCACGGCCCGCTCGCCCTCGTCGGTCGACAGGTCGCCCGGCGCCGCCAGGAACAGGTCGCCGCCGGTCTCGCCGCGCAGCTTCTCCACCGCCTCCTCGGTGGACTCACGGCGCCTGCCGTTGACGGCCACCCGGGCGCCGGCCCGGCCGAGTCCGGCGGCGATCGCGTAGCCGATGCCCTGGGTGGAGCCGGTGACGAGTGCGGTGCGGTCCGACAGGTCGATGCGCATGTGCTGGCGTCCCCTTCGTGTGCGTGTCACGGGTGCCTGATCACACGTACCCGGTCGCGACCGTTCCGCACCGCACCCCACCCCACCGCGCCGGGTCAGCCGCCGTGGGTCGAGTCGCTGCGGTAGTCCGTGTACGTGTACGGGTTGTCGAGGACCTTGGTCTCCGGGATGTCGGGGTTCATGCCCTTGGCCCAGCCCTCCTCGCCCAGCGAGGAGCGCAGGTGCTCCACCGTCCGCTCGATCTCCCGGCGCGCGGCGCCCAGGTCGACGCCGACCAGCCGGTGGTCGTGCTTCACGACCCTGCCGTTCACCACGACCGTGTGCACATCGCCGCGCTGCGCCTGGAACGCCACATGGCCGTACGGGTTGAGCAGCGGGAACGACACCGGCGAGTGCTCGTTCTTGATCAGCACCAGGTCGGCCTTCCGGCCCGGCTCCAGCGTGCCCAGGTCGCCGCGGCCGAGCGCGTGCGCACCGCCCCGCGTGGCCCAGGACACCACGTGCTCGGCGCGCAGCGCGGCCTGGGTGACGGTCTCCCCGTTCTCGTGCGCCCGGAGGTGTTCGCGGGAGCGGTCGGCGCCCAGTGTGGTGCGCATCGCCGAGAAGAGGTCGCCGCTCCACCAGACGCTGGTGTCCATGGACAGCGACACCGGGATGCCGTGGGCGCGGATCGTCCAGGTGGGAGGGTAGCCCTGGCCCGCGCTCTGCTCGCTCTCCGTGGAGACGGAGACGGAGCCGCCGGTGGCCGCGATGCGGTGGTAGGAGTCGGCGGAGAGCGACGCGGCGTGCACGTAGACCGTCTCCGGCGTCATGAACCCGTTGTCGTGCATGAGCCGGATGCCGTCGTCGCCGGTGGCACCCCACACACCGGCGTGCGTGGTGACGGGCACGCCCAGTTCACGGGCCACCTCGAACGCCGGCTTCTCCGGGAAGGCGGGGTCGCCGGTGACGTCGAAGGCGAGCTGGAAGCCGAGCATGTCGTCCCCGGTGATCCGGCGGCGCACGAACTCCCGGAACTCGGGGCTGCCGGTCCACTCGGCGGGCGGCTGCTGGATGTTGCCGTACGCCAGCACGAAGCGGCCCGGCACGGACCGGAGGGCGTCCACGGCGGCGTCGGCGTGCTCGACGGTCTGCAGGCCGTGCGACCAGTCGACCACCGTCGTGACACCGGCGTCGATCGCCTCGATCGCGGCCAGCAGATTGCCCGCGTGCACGTCCTCGGGGCGGAACAGCCTGCCGGACTCCAGGTAGTACCAGACGAAGTACTGGGTCAGGGTCCAGTCGGCGCCGTACCCCCGCATGGCCGTCTGCCACATGTGGCGGTGCGTGTCGATCATGCCGGGCATCACGATGCCGTCCGTGGCGTCGATGACGGCGGTGCCCTCCGGCACCTCCAGCCCGTGTCCGACCGCGGCGATCCGGTCGTCGACGACGAGGACGTCGGCGCCCGTGAGCACCTGGCGCGTGTGGTCCATCGGCAGCACCGTCCCGCCGCGCAGGACCAGGGGCCGCCCCGGCCGGAACTCGCTCGACTCGCTCATCAGTGGACTCCTTCACCGCGGGTGCGCGACCACGGCCGGACACCTCTCCGAGTCCCGGACGAGCGTCCGCCCTGCGGTCAAATAGTGGTGGGTGTCACTCTGGGCAGGTTCCGGAGCGCTGTCAAGGAAGTACGCGGGGCCGATCGAGGCGGTCCTGGCGGGACTTCGGGGGCGGACCGTCCGCACACCGGCCGCCGGTCGGGCCGGGGAGGAGGGAGGGTGCCGGCCGTGGTGCCGGTGGACGCCGTACGACCTGCGCCTGTCCCGGTGCGGAGGGGGTGTCGTGCCATTGTCCTCGCCGTCCGTCTGGCGGACAGGTGCAGTAGGGTGACGCCCGCACCGTCCCGAACCCACCCATTCCGACATTCCGAGGAGACGTCATGCCGCGCGAGGGCACCGGACCGGACTTCATCGAGGCGCTGGCCCGCGGCCTGGAGGTGATCACCGCCTTCGCCCCGCACCGGCCCGCCATGTCGCTCAGCGAGGTCGCCGGCGCGACCGGCCTCGCCCGCCCCACGGCCCGCCGCATCCTGCTCACCCTCCAGGAACTCGGGTACGTGCGCGCGGAGGGGGCGGGCTTCACGCTCACGCCGCGCGTCCTGGACCTGGGCGTGGCCTATGTGCGGTCCATGGGGCTGTGGGACGTGGCCAGACCCCACATGGAGAAGCTGTCGGCGCAGACCGGCGAGTCCGTGTCCGTCGCCCAGCTCGACGGTTCCGACATCGTCTACGTCGCACGGGTCTCCGTACCGAAGATCGTCTCCCTCGCCGTGCAGATCGGCACCCGCTTCCCGGCCCTCCAGACCTCCCTGGGCGAGGTGCTGCTCGCCGCGCTGGACCCGGGCGAGGTGGACGCGGTGCTCGCCGAGCCCAGCCGTTCGGGCCTGGTGCCGCGCTGGCAGCCGGGGAGCGCCGAGCGCGAGGCGGAGCTGCGCGAGGTCAGGGCGCGCGGCTGGGCGCTCACCGACGAGCAGCTCACGCTGGGCATCCGCTCGGTCGCCGTGCCGCTGCGCAACGGCGCGGGACGGGTCGTCGCCGCGCTGAACGTCAACGTGCACGCGGCCGAGACCTCCGTGGAGCGCCTCCTCGACCACCATCTGCCGCTGCTGCTCCAGGCCGCGGGCGAGATCAGCGCCGACTTCGCCCGTCTGGAGACCGCGCCCCACGTCGTACGCGGCTGACCCCCGCGACCGACCCCCGCCCCCTCCCGTCGGCTCTTGACGCGTGGCGTGATCGTGTTCGAGGCTTGTTGCGGACGGTCGTCCGGAGAGCGGACGGCGCGGGAGGAGGCGGTCTCTGATGGCTGACGGCACCGGATCGGCACGGACGGGGGAGGGCGGCCCCCTGTCGGGCGTCCTGGTCGCCGACTTCTCCAGGATCCTGGCCGGCCCCTACGCCACCATGCTCCTCGCGGACATGGGCGCCGACGTCGTCAAGGTCGAGGGCCCGGGAGGGGACGACACCCGCACCTGGACGCCCCCCGTGCGCGACGGGGTGTCCACGTACTACCTGGGCGTCAACCGCGGCAAGCGCTCCGTGGCACTGGACCTGCGCGACCCCGACGACGCGGCGGCGGCCCGGGAACTCGCCCGCCGCGCCGACGTGCTGATCGAGAACTTCAAACCCGGCGGACTCACCCGCTACGGCCTCGACTTCGCGACGGTCAGGGCCGCCAACCCCGGGCTCGTCTACGCCTCGATCAGCGGCTTCGGCACCGGCGCCGGCCGCGACGTGCCCGGCTACGACCTGATGGTGCAGGCGATCTCCGGGCTGATGAGCCTCACGGGCGACCCCGACGGACCGCCCTACCGGGCCGGCATCTCGGTCTTCGACGTCATGGCCGGCAACCACGCCGTCATCGGCATCCTCGCCGCGCTGCGCCACCGCGACGCCACCGGCACCGGCCAGCACGTCGAGGTCAACCTGCTGTCGTCGGCGCTCACCGGCCTCGTCAACCACAGCTCGGCCTACGCGGCGGGCGGCGTCGTCCCCTACCGGATGGGCAACGCCCACCCCAGCGTCTTCCCCTACGAGCCGCTGCCCACCGCGGACAACGACCTCATCGTCACCGCCGCCAACGACGGCCAGTTCCGCAGGCTCTGCGAGGTGCTGGGCGTCCCGGAGGCCGCCGACGACCCCCGGTTCGCGCGCAACGCCGACCGCACCGAGCACCGCGAGGAACTGCGGCCGCTGCTGGTCGAGCGGCTGGTCACGCACGGCGCCGTCGAGTGGTTCGACCTGCTCGTCGCGGCCGGGGTGCCGTGCGGCCCCATCAACACCATCGACGGCGGCTTCGCGATGGCCGAGCGCTTCGAACTGGAGCCGATCGTGGAGGTCGGCGAGGGGGAGCGGGCGGTGCCCACCACCCGGCACCCCATCCGCTTCTCCGCGACCCCGGCCGCCTACCGGCTGCCCCCACCCGAACTCGACGAGCACGGCGCCGAGATCCGCGCCTGGCTCGGGGAACCGCAGGAGAACGGCGATGGCTGAGGAACGCCCCGTCTACCCCACCGCCCTCGGCGCGTCGTCCCCGGAGTCGATCACGCTCCTCGGCCACGACCTGGCCCGTGACGTCATGGGCCGGGTCGGCTTCGGCGAACTGGCCTTCTGGCTGGCCACCCAGCGTCGGCCGACCCCCGGCGAGACCCGGGTCTTCGAGGCCGTCCTCGCCGCGCTCGCCGACCACGGCTACACACCCACCGCGATCGTGACCCGGCTGACCTACCTGTCGGCGCCCGACTCCGTGCAGGGCGCCCTCGCGGCCGGACTGCTCGGCGGCGGCTCCCGCTTCCTCGGCGTGACCGAGGACTGCGGCCGGTTCCTGCACGACGTGCTCACCGGTGTCGACGGCCCCCTCCCGGACGACGACGCCGGATGGGACGAACTGGCCCTGCGGACCGTGCGGGAGCGGCGCGAGGCACGCCGGTTCGTCCCCGGTCTCGGCCACCACGTCCACAAGAACGGCGACCCGCGCACCCCCAGGCTCCTCGACATCGCCGCCGAGGAAGGTCTGTTCGGGCCGCACCTCGCGCTGTTCGCGGCGATCGGCCGGGTCCATCCGCGGGTGCTGGGCCGTACGCTGCCGTTGAACGGCGCGGGTGTCTGCGGCGCCGCGCTCGCCGACCTCGGCCTGCCCCTGGAACTCCTGCGCGGCTTCGCCCTGCTGGCCCGCACCGCCGGACTGATCGGCCAGCTCGCCGAGGAACTGCGCCACCCCGTCGCGAACGACGTGTTCCTGTCGGTCGACCTCAACAACCGCTCCGTCGACCCCGACCCCTACGCACCCGAGCCGCTCGGGCCCGAGCCGCACCCGCCCACCCCCGGAGGCACGCATGGCTGAACTGGTCGCGGTGATCGCGTCCACCCATCACCCCTTCTACCACCGCGCGAGCACCTCCACCGGCGAGGACCGCCCGCCGTTCGCGGACGAATGGGTGCGCAAGGTGGAGGCGTTCCGCGAGACCCTGACGAAGGCACGCCCGGACGTACTGGTGATGGTGGGCTCGGACCACTTCCACCAGCTGTGGCTGGACAACATGCCGCAGTTCCTCGTCGGCAAGGCGCCCGTGTACGACGCCAACTTCTACAACGAGGAACGGGAGTTCGGCCTGCCGAGGATGGTCCTCCAGGGGCAGGAGGACCTGTCGGCGCACATCCTGCGCGGTGGCCTGGACGCGGGCTTCGACCTCGCCTTCTCCAACGAGCTGCGCATCGACCACTCCATCACGTGCCCGATCATCACGCTGCGCCCGCAGAACGACCTGCCGATCGTCCCCGTCTACACCAACATCTTCGCGCCCCCGCTGCCCCGCCCCCAGCGCTTCGTCCAACTGGGCCGGGCACTCCGGGAGTTGGTGGAGTCGTGGCCCGAGGACAAGCGGGTGGCGATCATCGGCACCGGGCATCTGTCGCTGGAGCTGGGCGGGCCGCGGCAGTTCGGGCCCACCGGCCCCGACCCCGAGTTCGACCGCAAGGCCGTCGAGTGGATCGCGTCCGGCGACATCGAGGGCTGTCTGTCCGAGGTCACCCTCGACAGCCTCCACCTGCCGGGCAACGCCACCCACGGCTTCATGGACTTCATGCTGATGATGGGCGTGGCGGGGGAGGGGCGCAAGGCGGACTACGTCGACACGTTCGACCTCTTCCACACGATGGAGGCGTACTTCACCTGGTACCCGAAGGGCGGCCGGTCGTGAGCAAGTACCTGCTGAACAAGTTCCTGTTCACCGTCGACCGGGACCCGGAGCTGGTCGAGTCCTACCGGGAGGACCCGCGCGGCACCGTCGCGATGTGGGAGGAGCGGTACGCGAACCGCATCCTGAACTGCGTCTCGGGGGAGCGGTCCACCTGGCTGGCCTTCGACGACACCGAGCGCGAGGCGCTGGCCACCCACGACTACGTCGCACTGTTCGAGATGGGCGCCCACCCCTTCCTCACGCTCACCCTCTTCATCGGGATGTTCGAGCGGGACCACCCCCCGCTGGGCTTCCAGACCGAGTACGCGCGACGGCTCGCGCACATGTCCCTGCCGTACCCGGACATCGCGACCTGACGCGGGCCGCGGGTCTCCCGAGCGAAGCGAACGCCACTTCTTGAAGGCGCGGGCCGGTGCCAACCCCCGGCCCGCAGTCAGTAGTTGAAAGATTTCTGGTGCCGAGGGCTTGCCCGACGACTGACCTCATCAGTTAAATCAAGACGTGAACTAAGCGAAATCACGGGCCTGTTCAGCTTCTTCGCACCCGCAGGGACCTCTTATGAGACTCAGATCCTTGGGTGTCGCGCTGGCCGCCACGGCAGCGCTGATCACCCTGCCCGTCACCCAGCTGCCGGCCGCCGCGGCCGACGCACCGCTGTCCCAGGGCAAGACCGCCACCTCGTCGTCGGACGAGAACGCCGGGACCCCGGCCGCCAGTGCCGTCGACGGCAACACCGGCACCCGCTGGTCGTCCGGAGTGAGCGACGACCAGTGGCTCCAGGTCGACCTCGGCGCCTCCGCCTCGATCACCCAGGTGGTCCTCAACTGGGAGGCCGCCTACGGCAAGGACTACAAGATCCAGGCGTCCCAGGACGGCAGCACCTGGAACGACCTGAAGTCCGTCACCGGCAGCGACGGCGGCATCGACACGATCGATGTCTCCGGCCAGGGCCGCTACGTCCGGATGCAGGGCGTCCACCGCGCCACGCAATGGGGCTACTCCCTCTGGGAGTTCCAGGTCTTCGGCAGCGCCGGCGGCACCGCGCCCACCTGCGGCACGGCCAATGCCGCCCAGGGCCGGCCGGCCTCCGCCTCCTCCACGGAGAACGCGGGCACCCCCGCCTCCGCGGCCTTCGACGGCAACACCGGCACCCGCTGGTCCAGCCAGGCGTCCGACCAGCAGTGGGTCCAGGTCGACCTGGGCTCCGTGCAGAGCATCTGCAAGGTCGACCTGAACTGGGAGACCGCCTACGGCAAGGAGTTCCAGATCCAGGCGTCCACGGACGGCCAGACCTGGAACAACCTCAAGAGCGTTACCGGCGCCACCGGCGGCACGGCCTCCTACGACGTCTCGGGCCAGGGCCGCTACGTCCGCATCAACGGCACCGTACGCGGCACCGCGTTCGGCTACTCCCTGTGGGAGGTCGCCGTCCACACCGGCTCGACCACCGGGACACCCCCGGTGCAGGGCGGCGGTGACCTCGGTCCCAACGTGATCGTCGTGGACCCGTCGACGCCCAACCTCCAGCAGAAGTTCGACCAGGTCTTCGCGCAGCAGGAGTCCAACCAGTTCGGCAGCGCCCGCTACCAGTTCCTGCTGAAGCCGGGCACGTACAACGGCATCAACGCGCAGATCGGCTTCTACACCTCGATCTCCGGTCTCGGCCTCAACCCCGACGACACGCAGATCAACGGTGACGTGACCGTCGACGCCGGCTGGTTCAACGGCAACGCCACGCAGAACTTCTGGCGTTCGGCGGAGAACCTCGCCATCCGGCCCGTCAACGGCGACGACCGCTGGGCCGTCGCGCAGGCCGCGCCGTTCCGCCGGATCCACGTCCAGGGCGGTCTCAACCTCGCCCCGAACGGCTTCGGCTGGGCCTCCGGCGGCTACATCGCCGACTCGAAGATCGACGGCACCGTGGGCCCGTACTCCCAGCAGCAGTGGTACACCCGCGACAGCTCCGTCGGCGGTTGGACCAACGGCGTGTGGAACATGACGTTCACCGGTGTCCAGGGGGCCCCGGCGACCAACTTCGACAACGGCCCGTACACCACGCTGGACACCACCCCGATCTCGCGTGAGAAGCCGTTCCTCTACCTGGACGGCAACACGTACAAGGTCTTCGTCCCGGCCAAGCGCACCAACGCGCGCGGTGTCTCCTGGCCCGCCAACGCCGGCACCTCGCTCCCGCTGGACCAGTTCTACGTGGTCAAGCCGGGCGCGACCGCGGCCACCATCAACACCGCGCTGGCCCAGGGCCTCAACCTGCTGTTCACGCCCGGGGTCTACCACCTCGACCAGACCATCAACGTGAACCGCGCGAACACCGTCGTGCTCGGTCTCGGCCTGGCCACCATCGTCCCGGACAACGGCGTCGACGCCATGCACGTCGCCGACGTCGACGGTGTCCGGCTCGCCGGCTTCCTCATCGACGCCGGCAGCGCCAACTCCGACACCCTGCTCCAGATCGGCCCGAACGGTGCGGCGGCCGACCACTCGGCCAACCCGACCACCATGCAGGACGTGTTCGTCCGCATCGGCGGCGCGGGCCCCGGCCTGGCCACCAACTCCGTCGTGGTCAACAGCGACGACGTCGTCATCGACCACACCTGGATCTGGCGTGCCGACCACGGTGCGGGAGTCGGCTGGGAGACCAACCGCGCCGACTACGGACTGAAGGTCAACGGCGACGACGTCCTCGCCACCGGTCTGTTCGTCGAGCACTTCAACAAGTACGACGTGCTGTGGAGCGGTGAGCGCGGCCGCACCATCTTCTTCCAGAACGAGAAGGCGTACGACGCCCCGAACGCCGCCGCCATCAGCCACGACGGCATCGTCGGCTACGCGGCCTACAAGGTCGCCGACACCGTGAACGTCCACGAGGCGTGGGGTCTGGGCAGCTACTGCAACTTCACGGCCGACCCGTCCATCGTCCAGGCGCACGGCTTCCAGGTGCCCGTCAAGACGGGCGTCAAGCTGCACGACATCCAGGTCATCTCCCTCGGCGGCATGGGTCAGTACGCCCATGTCGTGAACAACACGGGAGCGCCCACGTCGGGCACGAGCACCGTTCCGTCCAAGATCACCCAGTTCCCCTGACCGGCCCGCCCCCCACCGCGTGCGGCGGGGGCACCGGCTGAAGCACCGCGGCACGACCGGGATCGGCGATTCCGGTCGTGCCGTTGTCATGTGACCGAAGAATTTCACGGCGGCGGCCCGTACCTCATCGGAATTTCATCGGCAGCTCAGCAGCGCGGTCCAGGATGGAAGCCGACGGCACAGCACTATCCGTGGGGGAGACAGTGACCGAGGCGGAGTTGGTGGCCACCGCGCTGGCCACGGGGGCGGCGGCCGCGCTCACCGACAGCACCCGAGGTCCCGTGCGCGAGCTGCACGCGGGCCTGCGGGACCTGCTGCGCCGACGCCTTGACGGCGACTGCGGATACGGGCTGCGGGTGCTGAACGCGTACGAGACGGACCCCGACGTGTGGCGCAACCGGTTGCTGCGCGCGCTGAACGCGGCCGGCGCCGAGTCGGACGAGGAGGTCCTCGCGGCGGCCCGCGCCGTGCTCCGCGCGGAACGCCTGCCCCGCCTCGTCGACGTGCCCGCGCTCCCCGCGGGCCGTGAGCCGGTGCGCGAGCCGGCGGGCGCCCACCCCGAGCCGTAGCCCCCGCCCGGCCGCCCGGTACACAACCGCTCCGCCGGGTCGGCACCGAGATTTGCCCTGGTGTGCGCACCAGGGTGCAAGCTGACAGTCATGAGCGACCTGATCATGCCGGACGTCGCCGTGACGGTCCCCGACGAGGGACTGCCCATCGGTGAGGCGGCGGCGGCCTGCGGCCTGAGCATCGACGCCCTGCGCTACTACGAACGCGAGGGGCTGCTCCTCTCGCCGACCCCGCGCAACGCCGTCGGCCAGCGCCGCTACCACACCCGCGACCTGCGCTGGCTGGGCGGCCTCGCCATGCTGCGCGGCACCGGCATGCACATCGGCGAGATCCGCGCGTACGTGGAACTCGCCCGCCGGCCGGGCACCGAGGCCGCGCGCATGCGGCTGCTGGAGGAGCACCGCGAGCGCGTGCGGACCCGCATGGCCGAGACCCGCCGGCATCTGGCCGCCATCGACCGCAAGATCAACGCCTATCGCGATCAACTCGCACGACCCGATCAGGAGTAGCACCTTGAAGAAGACCAATCTCGGCGGCCAGGGCCTGGAGGTGTCCGCCCAGGGCTTCGGCGCCATGGGCATGAGCGCGTTCTACGGCAGCGCGGACGAGGCCGAGTCCGTCGCGACCCTCAACCGCGCGGTCGACCTCGGAGTCACGTTCATCGACACCGCGGAGGCGTACGGCCCCTTCGAGAACGAGAAGCTCCTGCGGCGGGCCCTGGGAGGACGCCGCGACGAGATCGTCCTCGCGACGAAGTTCGCCACCGAGTTCGACGACGACGGTGTGCCCCACGGCATCAACGGGAGCCCCGAGTACGTGCGCCGGGCGGCCGACCGCTCCCTGCGCCACCTCGGCACCGACGTCATCGACCTCTACTATCTGCACCGCACCGACCCGTCCGTGCCCATCGAGGACACCGTCGGCGCCATGGCCGAACTGGTCCGGGCGGGCAAGGTCCGCCATCTGGGCCTGTCCGAGGCGTCCGCGGAGACCATCCGCCGGGCCCACGCCGTCCATCCGCTGACCGCCGTGCAGTCCGAGCTGTCCCTGTTCAGCCCGGACCTGCTCACCAACGGGATCAAGGCCACGCTCGACGAACTCGGCATCGGCCTGGTCGCGTTCTCGCCGATCGGCCGCGGGTTCCTCACCGGCGCCATCCGCAGCCCGGACGACCTGGAGCCGGACGACGCCCGGCGCACGCTGCCCCGCTTCTCCGCGGAGAACATCGCGGCCAACCTGGTCCTCGTGGAGAAGGTCCGACTGCTCGCGGCGGCCCGGGACGTCACACCGGGCCAGCTCGCCCTGGCCTGGGTGGCCGCACAGGGCGCCGTGCCCATCCCCGGCACCAAGCGGCGCGCGTACCTGGAGGAGAACGCGGCGGCCGCCGACATCACGCTTACGGCCGACGAACTGCGCGCCCTCGACGAGGCGGTCCCGCACACCGAGGTCGCGGGAGCCCGCAACACCCCGGCGGGCCTCGCCTCCAGCAACCGCTGACACCGCCGATCCGAAGCGCCGGACGGCGACACCAGAAACACCGGAACACCAGCAACACCGGAGACGACCGTGACACAGGAGCATCCCGTCGTGAACACCCCCGTGAACACCCCCGTGGACAACCGCGCAGCCCTGCGCCCCGACGTGCCCCGCACGGGCCGGGTGGCCGTCCTCACCGCCGACAAGGTCGAGGACGTCGAGTTCTTCTACCCCTACTACCGCTTCGTGGAGGAGGGCTACGACGTCGACGTCCTCACCCCGGACGGCGGCCCGCTGACCGCCTACCGCGGCATGCGGCTCCAGGCGACCAAGCCGCTCGCGGAGGGCGAACCCGCCGACTACGACCTGCTGTTCATCCCGGGCGGCCTGGCCCCCACCGCCCTGCGCGAGAACCCGGAAGCCCTCGCCTTCGTGCGGGAGTTCGCCGGGTCGGGGAAGCCGATCGGCGCCGTCTGCCACGGCCCCCAACTGCTCGCCGCCGCCGGGCTCGTGGAGGGACGGTCCTTGACGTCCTGGCACGAGGTGGCGCCCGAGATCGTCGCGGCGGGCGGCACCTACGTGGACGAACCGCTGGTCGAGGACGGCCCGTTCCTCACCTCGCGCAAGCCCGGCGACCTGCCGGTCGAACTGCACCGCATGCTGGAACTGCTCGGCCGCGAGGCAGCGGTGTCGGCGGGCTGACGCGGTTCCGCCCGGGAACGGGGTTCGGGCCGGTCACGCAGCGAGTGCGGCGACGTCGGCGAGGAAGGTCGGGTTGCCCGTCGAGTGGGTGGGCACCAGGCTCGCGTGGCTGATGCGCCAGCCGTCCGGCGTCCGCACGAGACGCTGGGTCCCCTTGCCGAAGATCGTCCACGTGTTGCGCGCGGGGTCGTCGCCCAGGGCGGGGTGGACGTGCAGCGCCTCCTCGTAGAAGCGGACGGTGGCCTCGTCGCCCTCGACGTCCACCACGAAGCTGGAGAGCTGGTGCTGGGTGACCGTTACCGGACCGATCACCCGCTCGGCGTTGGCCCGGGTCTCCCGGGCGGTCATCGGGCCGCCGGCGCCTCCGCCGCCGTTGTCGTTCACGCCGCCGAAGTCCACCGAGACCCGCTCGGCGTGCAGGGCCTCGTAGCCGTCCCAGTCCTTGTCGTCCGCGAGCACGAAGCCGCGGGCCACGGTGTCGATCGCGCTGACGATGTCCGCGGTCGTCGTCATGTCGTCTCCCTCGATCCCCTCCGCGATATGCGGAAGATGTTTTCCGGTCATGTGTCGACTGTAGCACGTAACCGGAAATGGCTTTCCGTTTGAGTGGAGGGGGCCGGCCCGCCCCGGGGAGGACCGGGCACTAGCGGTTCGGTCTCGCCCTGGTGATGCCGGCGAGCGCCGAGTCCGGGTCCTGGGCCACGGCGACGTCCCCCAGGGTGAGCGTGCCGACGAGACGGCCCCCGTCGACGACCGGCAGCCGGCGCAGGGCGTGCTCGCGCATCAGCCGGACCGTGTCGTCGACCGTGTCCCCGGGCGCGCAGGTGACCAGCTCCCTGCTGCACACCTGCCCCACGGTCGTCAGCGAGGGATTCCGCTCGTCGGCCATGGCCCGGACGGTCAGATCCCGGTCCGTGACCACCCCGCGCACCCGCTCCGCGTCCACGACGACGACCTCGCCGATGCCCCGCTCCCGCATCAGCCGCGCCGCCTCACGGATCGGCGCCCGCTCGGTCAGCGTCACCGGGTGGGGCGTCATGATCTCCCGTACGCGCTGTGTCATGCCGTACCTCCTCCGCTACGCGACCCGGTAGCGGGCCGCGTCCTGGGTGCGCAGGGTCAGGCCGTGGCCGGGGCCCTGGAAGGGCTGGACCGTGCCGCCCGTCGGGTCCAGGGTGCCGTCGAAGAACATCGACTCGATGCGCACATGGTCGTGGAACCACTCGATGTGCCGGAGGTTCGGGATTGCGGCCGCCACGGCGGCGTGCGCGTGCGGCGCGCCGTGGGCGGAGACCTCCAGGCCGTGGGCGTGCGCGAGCGACGCCGTGCGCAGGAACTCGGTGATGCCCCCGCAGCGCGTCGCGTCGATCTGGAGGCAGTCCACCGCGCCCGCGCCGATCATGCGGGCGAAGTACGGCAGGTCGTAGCCGTGCCGGCCCGCCGCCACGTCGCAGTCGAGCGTGTCGCGCAGCAGCCGGAGACCGGCCAGGTCGTCGGACGGCACGGGCTCCTCGAACCAGCTCACCCCCAGCCGGGAGAGCGCCTGGCCGCCGCGCAGCGCCTGCTTGGGAGTGTGGGCGCCGCCGCCGTCGACGTACAGCTCGGCGTCGGGACCGATCGCCCGGCGGGCCGCGCGCACCCGCGCCAGGTCCCCGTCCAGCTCCCCGCCCCGGCCGGGCCCCGTCCTCATCTTGACCCGCGGGATGAGCAGCCCGTGCACCCACTCGGCCAGCTGTGCGACCAGCCGCTTCTCCGAGTACGTCGTGAAGCCGCCGCTGCCGTAGACCGGGACCGACGCACGGGCCGAGCCCAGCAGCCGCGCCAGCGGCAGGTCCAGCAGCCGCGCCTTGAGGTCCCACAGGGCCAGGTCGAGCGCCGAGATCGCGCAGCCCGTGATCCCGGGGCGGCCGGCGTCGCGCACGGAACGGCACATCGCGTCGTGCAGCGCCGGGATGTCCAGCGCGTCGTGCCCCTCGACCAGCGGTGCCAGGTGCTCGCCGAGCATCAGCCCGACCGACGCGGGGCCGTAGGTCCAGCCGGTGCCCGTCAACCCGCCGGCCGAGACCTCGGCCAGCACCACGGTCGTCGAGTCCCAGGCCAGCGTGGCGTCCGCCTCGGGGGCCTCCGTCGGCACGGTGTAGACGGACACTTCGGGCTGGCGCAGTTTCATCACACCTCCCCGTGCACCCTGATCAGTCGCCGTCCGGCAGTCGCGGCGGCGGGCCGCATTTCCCGCACGACGGCGACTCGCAGGGAAGCAACGCGCGCGACAGGACCTCGCACGACGGGGAGCAGCCGTCCTCGGGCATGTGTCTTTCGCCTCCACGGGGGTCGGGGGCCGGTCGTCCTCCGAGTAACCAGCGGCCCGGGGCGGAAACCGGGTGCGTCCGGGCCGTCGCACCGGCACGTTTGACCGCCCGGGTGAGGGGGACGCGGGACGGGTCCTACGCGCCGCAACGTCCGGAGGCACGCCATGGGGCGACCCCGCATCCTGATCGTCGGTGCCGGCTTCGCCGGGTACCGCACGGCCCGCGTCCTGTCACGGCTCACCCGGCACCGGGCCGAGGTGATCCTGCTCAACCCGACCGACTACTTCCTCTACCTCCCCCTGCTGCCGCAGGTCGCCGCCGGCATCCTGGAGCCGCGCCGCGTCACGGTGTCCCTGTCGGGCACCCTGCCGCAGGTGCGCCAGGTGCTCGGCGAGGCCGTGTCCGTCGACCTCGACGCACGCACCGTGCGCCACACCGACCCCGAGGGCGGCCACGGCACCCTGACCTACGACCGGCTGGTGCTGGCCGTCGGCAGTGTGAACAAGCTGCTGCCCATCCCCGGTGTCGCCGAACACGCCCATGGTTTCCGGGGGTTGCCCGAGGCGCTGTATCTGCGCGACCACGTCACCCGGCAGATGGAACTGGCCGCCGAGGCCGGACCCGAGGCGCGGGCCGCGCGGTCCACGTTCGTCGTGGTCGGCGCCGGCTACACCGGCACCGAGGTCGCCGCGCACGGCCAGATGTACACCGACTCCCAGGTGCGCGAGGACCTCCGGCGCTCCGGTCACCGGCCGCGCTGGATGCTGCTCGACGTCGCCCCGCGCGTCCTGCCCGAGATGGACGAACGGCTGTCCGCCACCGCCGACCGGGTGCTGCGCGGACGGGGTGTCGAGGTGCGCATGGGCACCTCCGTGCAGGAGGCCACACGCGACGGAGTCCTGCTGACCGACGGGGAGTTCGTGCCCACGCGCACCCTGGTGTGGTGCGTGGGCGTGCGCCCCGACCCGTTCGTGGAGAGCACCGGGCAACCCCTGGAGCGCGGGCGGCTGGTCGTCGACCCCTATCTGCAAGTCCCGGGCCGGACCGACGTGTTCGCCTGCGGCGACGCGGCGGCCGTGCCCGACCTCGACGACCCCGGGTCGTTCACCGCGATGACCGCGCAGCACGCCTGGCGGCAGGGCAGGGTCGCCGCGCAGAACGTGGCCGCCTCGCTCGGTGTCGGGGAGCGCCGGCCCTACCGGCACGCCGACCTCGGCCTCGCGGTCGACCTCGGCGGGGCGAAGGCCGCCGTCAACCCCTTCGGAGTCCCGCTGCCCGTCCCGCTCGCGGGAGCAGTCACCCGGGGTTACCATCTGGCCGCGATGCCCGGAAACCGCGTCCGGGTCGCCGCCGACTGGCTGCTGGACTCCGTACTGCCGCGCCAGGCCGTGCAGTTGGGCCTCGTGCGGTCCTGGTCCGTGCCGCTCGACACCTCGTCGCCCGAACTGGCGCGGGTGCCCGGCGGGCCCGGCGAGCGGCACTGACGTCCCGGGAGCGGCACCGACAGAAGAAAGCCGGGGAACGGAATTCCCCGGCTTTCCCCACGCTGGTGGGTTTCCTCACCATCGATACCAGCGGCCCCTGCCCCCACTGGCCGACGTTCCGCGGACGAGGAATCCCAGAAGCCACACCACGAGCACGACGAGAGCGATCCACCACAGGATTTTCAGGGCGAAGCCGGCGCCGAACAGAATGAGTGCCAGAAGAAGAACGAGCAGAATAGGAACCATGATCCGAACCTCCTGAACCCTCGGGTGCCCAGGAATTCGGGGATCAGGCGTCCTCCCCTTTCGTTCCCCTTTCGCGCTGCGACGTCATGTCGCGCGTCACGCGCGTGTTTGCCCGTCCCCGACCCGGGCATGGGCAAAAAGAGTGTTTCGTCCCCGAGGGAGTTGCGACGCATCATGCGAACCACTGCACATGCGCAGCACCATCCGCACGACGACGCCCCCGACACACGGGAGGCGTTCCGGGAACTGGCCGCGTTGCCGGAAGGACAGCGGCACGACACGCTGCGTGAGGAGATCGTCGAAGCCTGGCTGCCGATGGCCGAACGCCTCGCGGGGCGGTTCCGCAGCCGGGGCGAGAGCTACGAGGACCTCTGCCAGGTGGCGGCGCTCGGCCTGGTCAAGGCCGTCGACCGGTACGACCCGGAGCGGGGCAAGGCGTTCGAGAGCTACGCCGTCCCGACGGTCACCGGCGAGATCAAGCGGCACTTCCGCGACCACACCTGGACCCTGCACGTGCCACGCCGGGTCCAGGAACTGCGCAACCGCGTCCGCGTCGCCTGCCAGGAGCTGTCCCGCGGCGTCACGGACCACCGGCCCGCCGTCGCCGAGATCGCCGCGCACACCGACCTCAGCGAGGAGGACGTACACGCCGGCCTGGAGGCGCTGGACAGCTACAGCGCACTGTCCCTGGACGCCGAACTGCCGGGCGGCGACGACGGGTTCTCGCTCGCCGACGCCCTGGGCGAGTCCGAGCCGGACTACGACGTCGTCGTGGACCGGGAGGCCGTCAGGCCCCATCTGGAGGCGCTGCCCGAGCGCGAACAGACCATCCTCTACATGAGGTTCTTCAAGGACATGACCCAGAGCAGCATCGCGCGGGAGCTCGGCATCTCCCAGATGCACGTCTCCCGTCTGATCAGCCGTTCGTGCCACCAGGTGCGCGACGAGGTGCTGAGGAACGCCGCCTAGGGTCACCCCGGTCCGTCGGGACACCGGGTGCGCGGCCCCCACGGGAGCGCGCGTATGTCGTACGGCGTACCGGATGCGTTCCCGGGTACCCGGCGCCACGGAACCCGCCCGCCCCTCGGGTCGCGACCGCACCGTCGCCGCGCGAGCCTGGACGAGGGACCACCGGACGGAGCCGGACCATCCCGCGACACGAGGACGCCGTCATGAGTGTGTTCGAACCCCTGCGCCGCTGGCCGGTCTACCGCCAGCTGACCGGCGCCGACCCGCTCGGCCGGGGCCGGGCCGCCACGTCGCCGCGGACCGAGCGGCTGCGACCGCGCACGGACACCGCCGACCGCGTGGTCAAGTCGGTGTGCCCCTACTGCGCCGTCGGCTGCGGCCAGCAGGTGTACGTCAAGGGCGACGAGGTCGTACAGATCGAGGGCGACCCCGACTCGCCGGTCAGTCGCGGCCGGTTGTGCCCCAAGGGCTCGGCCACCCTCCAGCTCACCACCGGCTCCGCCCGCGGCCACCAGGTCCTCCACCGCCGTCCGTACGCCACCGAGTGGGAACCGCTCGACCTGGAGACGGCCATGGACATGGTCGCCGACCGGGTGATCGAGACCCGGCGGCGCGGCTGGGAGTGGGAGCACGAGGGACTGCGCACCGCCCGCACCATGGGCATCGCCAGCCTGGGCGGGGCCACGCTGGACAACGAGGAGAACTACCTCATCAAGAAGCTGCTGACCGGCCTCGGCGTGGTCCAGGTGGAGAACCAGGCCCGGGTCTGCCACAGCTCCACCGTCGCCGGCCTCGGCACCAGCTTCGGCCGGGGCGGCGCCACCACCTTCATGCAGGACCTCCAGCACGCCGACTGCATCGTCATCGAGGGCTCCAACTTCGCCGAGGCCCACCCCGTCGGCTTCCAGTGGGTGATGGAGGCCAAGGCGCGCGGCGCCCGCGTCATCCACGTCGACCCCCGCTTCACCCGCACCAGCGCCCTCGCCGACCTGCACGTGCCGATCCGCGCGGGCAGCGACATCGCCTTCCTCGGCGGGATCGTCAACCACGTCCTGACCGAGGAGAAGGACTTCCGCGAGTACGTCCTCGCCTACACCAACGCCGCCACCCTCGTCGGCGAGGACTTCAAGGACACCGAGGACCTGGGCGGGATCTTCTCCGGCCTGGACGAGGAGCGCCACCACTACGACCCGACGAGCTGGAGCTACGAGAGCGGCCAGGTCCAGCAGCCCACCGGCGAGGTGGACGAGCAGTACGAACAGCGCGCCGCACAGGCCGCGGACCGGCCGCCCGGCAGCTCCGAGACCCACGGCTCCGGCGGCGCCCAGGCCCACCCCGTGCCCGCCCGCGACGAGACGCTCCGGCACCCGCGCTGCGTCTACCAGATCCTCAAGCGGCACTACGCCCGCTACACCCCCGAGCTCGTGGAGCAGGTCTGCGGCATCCCCCGGGACACGTTCCGTCAGGTCTGCGACGCCCTGACCGCCAACTCCGGGCGGGAACGCACCAGCGCCTTCGTGTACGCCGTGGGCTGGACCCAGCACACCACCGGCTCCCAGTACATCCGCGCCGCGAGCGTCCTCCAGCTCCTGCTCGGCAACATCGGCCGGCCCGGCGGCGGCATCCAGGCCCTGCGCGGCCACGCCTCCATCCAGGGCTCCAGCGACATCCCCACCCTGTTCAACCTGCTCCCCGGCTATCTGCCCATGCCGCACGCCCACGCCCACGAGACGCTGGACGACTTCATCGCCGCCAGCCGCACAGACAAGGGCTTCTGGGGCGAGATGCGGGCCTACTTCGTGTCCCTGCTGAAGGCGTACTACGGCGACGCGGCGACGGCCGACAATGACTTCTGCTTCGACCACCTGCCCCGGCTGACCGGTTCGCACAGCACCTACGACACGGTCATGGCGCAGCTCGACGGGGACTGCAAGGGCTACTTCCTGCTGGGCGAGAACCCCGCCGTGGGCTCCGCCAACACTC
Source organism: Streptomyces sp. NPDC026672 (assembly GCF_040638185.1). Classification (NCBI taxonomy): domain Bacteria; kingdom Bacillati; phylum Actinomycetota; class Actinomycetes; order Kitasatosporales; family Streptomycetaceae; genus Streptomyces; species Streptomyces sp. NPDC026672. The sequence continues at coordinate 8,023 of NZ_JBEZXS010000050.1, read as the reverse complement.
GCCTCCAACGCCTCGGCATGGCCGAACTGGACTGGCTCGTCGTACGGGACTTCTCCCTCATCGAGTCCGCCACCTGGTGGCGCGACGGCCCCGAGATCGAGACGGGCGAGCTGCGCACCGAGGACATCGCCACCGAGGTGTTCTTCTTCCCGGCCGCCGCCCACACCGAGAAGTCGGGCTCCTTCACCAACACCAACCGCTGGCTCCAGTGGCACCACGCCGCCGTCGAACCGCGCGGGGACGCCCGCAGCGACCTCTGGTTCATGTACCACCTCGGCCGCCGCATCAAGGAACGCCTCGCTTCCTCCACGGACCCCATGGACCGGCCCATCCAGGACCTGACCTGGGACTACCCGGTCGAGGGGCCGCTGCGCGAGCCGGTGGCCGCCGCCGTGCTCGCCGAGATCAACGGACACGGCCCCGACGGCGCGCCGCTCAGCGCCTACACCGAGTTGAAGGACGACGGCTCGACCCGCTGCGGCTGCTGGATCTACTGCGGTGTCTACGCCGACGGCGTCAACCAGGCCGCCCGCCGCACCCCCCGTACCGAACAGGACTGGGTGGCGGCCGAATGGGCCTGGGCCTGGCCCGCCAACCGGCGCATCCTCTACAACCGGGCCTCCGCCGCCCCCGACGGCACCCCGTGGAGCGACCGCAAGGCGTACGTGTGGTGGGACCCCGGAGAACGGCGCTGGACCGGCCACGACGTGCCCGACTTCATCCCCGACCGGGCGCCCGACCACGTACCCCCGGACGGGGCGAGGGGACCCGACGCGCTGCGCGGCGACGACCCGTTCATCATGCAGGCCGACGGCAAGGGCTGGCTCTACGTCCCGGCCGGTCTCGAGGACGGCCCGCTGCCCACCCACTACGAGCCGCAGGACTCGCCGTTCACCAACGCCCTGTACCCCGACCGGTCCCGCTCTCCCGTACGCCGGTCGATGTCCCGTGAGGGCAACCGCTACCACCCGAGCGGCACGGAGCCCGGCGCCGACGTCTACCCGTACATCGTCACCACCCACCGGCTCACCGAGCACTTCACCGCCGGCGGGATGAGCCGCTGGTCGCCCTATCTGTCCGAGCTCCAGCCGGAGTTCTTCTGCGAGGTCTCGCCCGAACTCGCCGCCGAACGCGGCCTGGAGCACGGGGGATGGGCGACCGTCGTCACCGCGCGCAACGCCGTCGAGGCCCGGGTGCTGGTCACCGAGCGGATCATCCCGCTGACCGTGCACGGCCGCCGGGTCCACCAGATCGGCCTGCCCTTCCACTGGGGGCCGAACGGCGTGGCCACCGGCGACGCCGCCAACGAACTGGTCGCCATCGCGCTCGACCCCGACTCCCACATCCAGGAGGACAAGGCGCTGACCGCGGACATCCGCCCCGGCCGCCGCCCGCGCGGACCGGAACTGCCCCGGCTCGTCGCCGACTACCGGCGCCGCGCGGGGATCACCGCGAGCACGGGGACGGAGGCCCGCCCGTGAACCTCTTCGACAGCGACCTGTTCACCCGCAACCTGTTCAGCGGCCCCGAGGAGGACCCGGCCGGGGACGCCGGACACGAGGACGCGCCGCCGCGCGTCGGCTTCTTCACCGACACCTCCGTGTGCATCGGCTGCAAGGCGTGCGAGGTCGCCTGCAAGGAGTGGAACGCCGTCCCCGAGGACGGCCTCTCCCTCACGGGCATGTCGTACGACAACACCCAGGCCCTCGGCGCCTCCACCTGGCGGCACGTCGCCTTCGTCGAGGAACGCGTACCCGCACCCGAGGGCCGCACCGAACTCCCCCTCGCCGACGGGGGGCGGAGCGCACCCGGCGAACTGCGCTGGCTGATGTCGTCGGACGTGTGCAAGCACTGCACCCACGCCGCCTGCCTCGACGTGTGCCCCACCGGCTCCCTCTTCCGCACCGAGTTCGGCACGGTCGTCGTCCAGGAGGACATCTGCAACGGCTGCGGCTACTGCGTACCCGCCTGCCCCTACGGCGTCATCGAGCAACGCGAGGGCGACGGACGGGCGTTCAAGTGCACCCTCTGCTACGACCGGCTCGGCGCCGGACAGGAGCCCGCCTGCGCCAAGGCGTGCCCCACCGAGTCCATCCAGTTCGGTCCCCTCGACGAACTGCGCGACCGCGCCGCCGCCCGCGTCTCGCAGCTCCAGGACGAAGGGGTGCCCGGAGCGCGGCTGTACGGCCACGACCCCGAGGACGGCGTCGGCGGGGACGGCGCGTTCTTCCTGCTGCTCGCCGAACCCGAGGCCTACGGCCTCCCGCCCGACCCGCAGGTCACCACCCGCGACCTGCCCGCCATGTGGAAGCACGCGGGAGCGGCGGCCCTCTCCCTGCTGGCCGGCTGCGCCGTCTCGTACGCCCTGCCCGCCCTCGCACACAAGGGGCGGGGCCGGTGAGCGGGCGCCGCAGGGGAGAGCAACTGATGGTGGACCGCGCCGAGTTCACCTCCTACTACGGCCGCCCGGTCATCAAGGCGCCGTCGTGGGCACCGCGCGACATCGCGGGCTACTTCTTCCTCGGCGGGCTCGCCGGAGCGGGCTCCGTGCTCGCCGCCGGGGCACAGCTCACCGGGCGGCGCACGACCGCGACCGCGCTCAAGGTCTCCTCGCTGACGGCCGTCTCGCTGTCCGCCGCCGCCCTCGTGCACGACCTCGGCCGGCCCGAGCGGTTCGCCCACATGCTCCGGGTCGTCAAACCGACCTCGCCCATGAGCATGGGCTCCTGGCTGCTGTCCGCGTACGGCCCCGCCGCCGGCGCCGCGGCCCTGAGCGCGGTCACCGGCCGCGCCCCCAGGTCGGGTGCCGCCGCCACCGCCGTCGCCGCCGCCCTCGGCCCCGCCCTCGCCACCTACACCGCCGTGCTCGCCGCCGACACCGCCGTCCCCGCCTGGCACGGCGCCCACCGCGAACTGCCCTACCTCTTCGCCGCGTCCGCGACCGCGGCCGCCTCCGGCATGGCCCTCGTCGCCGGACCGCGTGCCGAGAACACGCCCGCACGCTGCGCAGCCGTGCTCGCCGCGGCCGGCGAGACCCTCGCGAGCAGGGCCGCCGAACGCGCCATGGGCCCGGTCGTCGCCGAGACCTGGCGGGAGGGCAGGGGCGGACGGCTGCTGCGGGCCGCACGCGTCCTGACCCTCGCCGGGGCCGCGGGCGCCGCCCTCGCCGGACGCAGCAGGCCGGCGGCGCTGGCCGGCGGACTCGCCCTGCTCGCCGGGTCGGCCTGCACCCGCTTCGGGATCTTCGCCGCGGGCGTCGCCTCCGCCGAGGACCCGAAGTACACCGTCGTCCCCCAACGAGCCCGCCTCACGTCCGACGACCCGCGGTGAACGCCGCCGTGGCGGCTGTGCGCCGGGGGCCGGGGGTGCCGGTGCCGGATGCGGATGCGTTGACGCCTCGTCGTCCGCGACACGCGGTGAACCGTGGTGTGGCACCCGGACGGCGGGCGAAGCGCATGGTTCTGTACCGGATGTCGAGGGTCCATGCGGATGTCGGGGGTGGTGTGGGAGATGAACGGCCGCGGACTCCGGCGTGCGCGGCGGGACGCCGTCACCTTTGTGGTGTGGTGGCCCGCCCTGTTCGGGCTGTGGCTCGTCCTGATCGGACCCGTCGACGTCCTGGAGGTCGTCGTGGGCGCCTCGGCCGCCGCGCTGGGCGCCTGGGCGGCCTGCCTGGCCGTACGCGCCGTCCGGGACCAGCACCACGACGTCCCGCCGAACCCTCCGCCCGGGGACGGTGACCGCCGTTGAACCCCTGGCTCACCACCGCCTTCGTTCTCCTCCTGGCCGGCGCCCCGCCGACCGTCCGGGCCGTCACGACCGGACCGCTGCGGCGCAGGGTCACCGGCCAGAACACCGCCACGCTCCTCTTCTGCCTGGTCCTGCTGCTGCTCGCCCAGGGCTACGGCCGCCCCTCCTACACCGACGTGGCCCTGCTGCTGGCGCTCCTCGGACCGGCCGGCACCCTGGTGTTCGCCCGGCTGCTGGCCGACGACCTGCCCACCGCGCGCCGGCAGATGTACGTCACGATCGTGCTCGCGGCCGTCCTCACCGCCGGTGTGCTCGTCCCGCTCTGCCTCGCCGCCCCGCCCGGCCGCACCACCGTCAAACTCCTGCTGACCGGCGCCCTGCTGGTCGCCGGGAACCTCGTCGCGGGCCTCGCCACCGGGGTGCTGCACGCCGTCCACCCGTCCGGCGGCGGCACTTCGCCCCACTGGACCGTCACGGGTGTGCTCCTCGGCCTGCTGGTGCTGCCAGGTGTGCTCGGCACGTGACGGCGAGGGTTCCCGGAACCGCGCGGTGCCTCAGCCGAAGGCGTCGCGCAGCGCGGGCAGCAGGGACTTGGCGGACCACTCCAGGAAGCCGGGCTGGGAGTCGCCGCCGATCTGCACCAGCGCGACCTGGGTGAACCCGGCCTCTGCGTACGGGCGTACGGCGTCCACGAACGCGTCGACGTCGTCGCCGCACGGAATCGACGCGGCCACGTCCTCCTCGGTGACGAACCGGGTCGCCGCCTCGAAGGAATCCGGGTGCGGCAGCTCGGAGTCGTGGCACACGGGCAGTTGACCCACCCGGGGCTTGCCCCCGCCCCCGTGCCGGTCGAACGCCTCCAGCAGCCCCGCCTTCGGCTCCGTGGCGATGACGAGGTCGGCGTACCGCCCCGCGAGGGCGCAGGACTGCTCGCCGGACACCGCAATCCCGAGGGGCACCGAGACCGAGCCGGAAACGGCCCTCGGAGAGCAGTTGCAGGGTCGCCGCCTTCTGCGCGACCACCGCGGGGTGATAACGGAAGGTGGGGCCACGGGAAATAGTGGTCGCTCGTCACCTGTTCCGTCATCATCGTGTATCCGATTTCGAGCATGGTCCCCGCGTCCCCTCGTTCCCCCGCGTCAAACGAGGTTCGTACGCCGGGAGAATTCCCGGGCCGCCGGACCGCTCATGGTGTCGACGTCCTCGCGAATTCCTTGGTGAAGGCGTCCGTGAACGCCTTGAGATCGCCGGGATTGCGGCTGGTGATGAGTGTGTTGGGGCCCGCGCCGCACACCTGGACCGTCTCGTCCACCCAGGTGCCGCCCGCGTTGCGGATGTCCGTCCGCAGACTCGGCCACGACGTCAGGGTCCGCCCGTCGACCACGTTCGCCTCGACCAGCGTCCACGGCGCGTGACAGATGGCCGCCACCGGCTTGCCCGACTCGAAGAACGACCGCACGAACCCGACCGCCTTCTCGTTCATGCGCAGGGCGTCCGGATTGGCGACACCGCCCGGCAGCACCAGCCCGCCGAACTCCGCCGGGTCGGCCTCGTCCACCACCTGGTCGACGGGGAACGTGTCCGCCTTGTCGAGATGGTCGAACGCCTGCACCCGCCCCGGCTCCGTCGAGACCAGCACCGGTGTGTCACCCGTGGCGACGACGGCCTGCCACGGCTCCGTCAGCTCCACCTGCTCGATGCCCTCGGGGGCCACCAGAAACGCGATCCTCACCTCTGCTCACTCCTCTCCATGACCGGAAGGGACCGGACGACCGGAAGCGACCGGCCGCATACCGGTTCACGCCCCGGGTACCCGGAGCCCGCGAGGCAATCGCACAGAAAGGTGATATTCCATGGGTCTCGGAGGATGCATCGTCCTGATGGCCGTCGGAGCGATTCTCACGTTCGCGACGGACTGGCACGTCAAGGGCGCGAATCTCGATGTGATCGGACTGATCCTGATGGCGGTCGGGCTGATCGGCACGGTGGTGTTCGCGAGCATCGCGCGCCGCTACAAGGTGATGGTGCCGCCGTCGTCCCCGGTCGTGGGCGAGCGCGGCTACCCGAACGACCACGAGTGACCGGCGGTGCCGGCGGTGCCGGCGGTGCCGGCGGTGCCGGAACCGGCCCGCGGCCGTACCCGGGTTTCGGCCCAGGACGTGCGGACACCCGGGGACCCGTCCGGGACAGGAGGCTTCCCGCAGGCCGGCGGGACGCGGCCCGTCGGCCGGGCGCCGCCGACGACCCATCCCGAAGGAGGAATCCCACGATGCGCTCCGAGGAACTGGTGGAACTGGGACAGCAGTTGCGCGTGGACGCGGTCCGCGCGGCCGACGCCGCGCAGTCGGGCCACCCGACGTCGTCGATGTCGGCCGCCGACCTGGCAGCCGTCCTGCTGGCCCACCATCTGCGCTACGACTTCGACCGGCCCGGCAACCCGGGCAACGACCGGCTGATCCTCTCCAAGGGCCACGCGTCGCCCCTGCTGTACGCGCTCTACCGCGCGGTGGGCGTCGTCGACGAGGCCGAACTGCTCACCTTCCGGCGCGACGGCAGCGTGCTGGAGGGACATCCCACCCCACGCATCCCCTGGGTGGACGTGGCCACCGGCTCCCTCGGGCAGGGGCTGCCCATCGGCGTCGGTATGGCGCTCGCCGGCAAACGCCTCGACCGGCTGCCGTACCGCGTGTGGGTGCTGTGCGGCGACAGCGAGATGGCCGAGGGCTCGAACTGGGAGGCCGCCGAGGCCGCCGCCTACGACGGACTGGACAACCTGGGCCTCATCGTCGACGTCAACCGGCTCGGCCAGCGCGGACCCACCCGCGAGGGCTGGGACCTGGACGCCTACGAACGCAGGCTGCGCGGCTTCGGCTGGCACACGATCGAGGTCGACGGCCACGACGTGGAGGCCATCGACGCCGCCTTCGCCGAGGCCACCACGACGACCGGCAGGCCCACGGCGGTGCTGGCCCGTACCCACAAGGGCCGGGGCGTCGCCGAGACCGAGGACGCGGAGGGCTTCCACGGCAAGCCGCTGCCGCACCCGCAGGAGGCCGTCGAGGAACTGGGCGGGGTGCGCGACATCCGTGTCGAGGTGGCCGCGCCGCCCGAGCTGCCGCCCCGGCCGACATCCCCGTCCCGGGAGGCCGCGTTCCCCCGCTACGACGTCGGCGACGAGGTCGCGACCCGCGACGCCTACGGCGAGGCCCTGGCCACGCTCGGGGCGGTGCGCGGCGACGTCGTCGCCCTGGACGGGGAGGTCGCCGACTCCACGCGGGTCCAGGCGTTCGCCAAGGCCCACCCGGACCGCTACTTCGAGTTCTACATCGCCGAGCAGCAGCTCGTGGCCGCCGCGGTGGGCATGCGGGCCCGGGGCTACCTGCCGTTCGCGACGACCTTCGCGGCCTTCCTCACCCGGGCGCACGACTTCATCAGGATGGCCGCCGTGAGCGGCACCGCGATCCAGCTCTGCGGCTCCCACGCAGGCGTGGCCATCGGCCAGGACGGCCCGTCCCAGATGGGCCTCGAAGACCTCGCCATGATGCGCTCCGTGCACGGCTCGACCGTGCTCTACCCCTGTGACGCCAACCAGACGACCCGGCTGGTGCGGCACATGGCCCAGCTCCCCGGGATCGGCTACCTGCGCACCAGCCGCGGCGCCACACCGGTCCTGTACGGCCCCGACGAGGAGTTCCCCGTCGGCGGCTCCCGCGTCCTGCGCGCCAGTGAGCACGACCGGGTCACCGTCGTCGCGGCCGGTGTCACCGTCCACGAGGCGCTGAAGGCCGCCGGCATGCTCGCCGAGGCCGGGATCGCGGTCCGGGTGATCGACCTCTACTCGGTCAAGCCCGTCGACGCGGAGACGCTCCAGGCGGCGGCCGAGGCCACGGACTGCCTGCTGACGGTCGAGGACCACCGGTCCGAGGGCGGGATCGGCGACGCGGTCGCGGAGGCGTTCGCCGACGGCCGTCCGCAGCCGAGGATGGTCCGGCTCGGCGTGCGCACCATGCCGTCCTCGGCGACCCCCGAGGAGCAGCTGCGCCACGCGGGCATCGACGCCGACTCGATCGCCGCGGCGGTGAGCCTCCTGGTGGGGCATGCGATAACCATCTGACCCGTCTCCCGGGTCGTTCCCCGGCCGCGGCTTCGTCGTGGCCGGTCGCGCGGGGGGGGGCCCCCCCCCCCCCCCCCGGGCCCCCCCCCCCCCCCGCCCCCCCCCCCCCCCCCCCGGGCGGGGGGCGGGACAAAAAAAGGAAAGGGGGGGGGAGGGGGA
>NZ_JBEZXS010000049.1:0-57579 GCF_040638185.1 Streptomyces sp. NPDC026672 | reverse complement strand
TCGTACTGGATGTACTTGGGCGTTCCGACAACGCGGCGAGTGTGCGTGCCAGGCGTCGCGGGCCAGGCGGGACTTTCGAAACACGCCCTAGGCGGGGAAGCGGCGGTCGACCCACTTCCAGAGCAGTTCCAGGGCGACCGCCGCCACCGCCGCGACGGCCACCGCCGTCCACGGCATGGTGACGCCCACCAGTTTCAGCGCGAAGAAGCCCTGAAGCGCCGGCACCATCAGCACGAACAGGAACGCCACCCCCATCGCGGCCACCAGCGCCACCCGCCACCAGGTGTAGGGCCGGGCGACGATCGCCAGGACCCACATCGAGATCAGGAACAGCGTCAGCGTGGCCGCGCTGGTCTCCGCGTCCAGCGCGCCGGGTCCGGTGTAGTAGTGCCGGGCCGCCAGGTACGTCACGAACGTCGCGACGCCGGCCACCACCCCGCCCGGGATCGAGTACCGCATCACCCGCCGTACGAAGTGCGGTCTCGCCCGCTCCTTGTTGGGCGCGAGCGCGAGGAAGAACGCCGGGATGCCGATGGTGAGCGTGGACAGCAGGGTCAGATGCCGCGGCAGGAACGGGTACTCGACCTGCCAGCACACCACCAGCACGGCCAGCAGCACCGAGTACACGGTCTTGACCAGGAACAGCGTGGCCACCCGGGTGATGTTCCCGATGACCCGGCGCCCCTCCGCCACCACCGAGGGCAGGGCGGCGAAGCTGTTGTCGAGCAGCACGATCTGCGCCACCGCCCGGGTCGCCTCCGACCCCGAGCCCATCGCGACGCCGATGTCGGCGTCCTTGAGGGCCAGCACGTCGTTCACACCGTCCCCGGTCATCGCGACCGTGTGCCCGTGCGACTGGAGCGCGCCGACCATGTCCCGCTTCTGCTGCGGGGTGACCCGGCCGAAGACCGTGCCCCCGTCCAACGCGTCCGCCATCCCGTCCCGGTCGGAGGGCAGCCGCCGCGCGTCCACCGTCGTACCGCTGAGCCCCAGCTTCGCGGCGACCGCGCCGACGGACACCGCGTTGTCACCGGAGATGACCTTCGCGCGGACGTTCTGCTCGGCGAAGTAGCGCAGGGTGTCGGCGGCGTCGGCGCGCAGCCGCTGCTCCAGGACGACGAGGGCGGCGGGCCGGGCGCCCCGCGCCGGCTCGGTGTCGTCCAGGTCGCGCGCGGAGCGGGCCAGCAGCAGCACGCGCAGGCCCCGCTCGTTGAGGCGCTCGGTCTCGGCCAGGGCCGCGTCCCCGTCGCCGAGCAGCACGTCCGGGGCGCCGAGCAGCCAGGTGCTGGTCTCGCCGTCGCCCTCGCTGAAGGTGGCGCCGCTGTACTTGCGCGCGGAGGAGAACGGCAGCGACTCGACGCAGCGCCACTCCTCGCTGTCCGGGTAGGCGTCGATGACGGCCTGGAGGGAGGCGTTGGGGCGCGGGTCCGACTCGCCGAGCGCGCCGAGCACCTGCCGTACGTACGACTCGTCGCTCCCGTTGAGCGGCCGCAGCTCGGTGACGTCCATGCCGCCCTCGGTGAGGGTGCCCGTCTTGTCCAGGCAGACCGTGTCGACGCGGGCCAGCCCCTCGATCGCGGGGAGCTCCTGGACGAGGCACTGCTTGCGGCCCAGCCGGATCACGCCGATCGCGAAGGCGACCGAGGTCAGCAGCACCAGGCCCTCCGGGACCATCGGCACGATGCCGCCGACCGTGCGGGCGACGGCGTCCTTGAGGTTGTCGTTCTTGACCACGAGCTGGGTGATCACCAGGCCGATCGCGGCCGGGACCATCATCCAGGTCACGTACTTCAGGATGGTCGAGATGCCGGTGCGCAGCTCGGAGTGGACCAGGGTGAAGCGGGACGCCTCCTCGGCGAGCTGGGCGGCGTACGCCTCGCGGCCGACCCGGGTGGCGGTGAAGGCGCCGGAGCCCGCGACGACGAAGCTGCCGGACAGCACGGGGTCGCCGGGGCGTTTGACGACGGGGTCGGCCTCGCCGGTGAGCAGGGACTCGTCGATCTCCAGACCGTCGGCCTCGGCGCAGACGCCGTCCACGACGGCCTTGTCGCCGGGGCCGATCTCCAGGAGGTCCGCGAGGACGATCTCATGGGTGGCGACCTGTACGGCGGTGCCGTCGCGTCTGACGGTGGGATGGGCCTCGCCGATCACCGCGAGCGAGTCGAGGGTCTGCTTCGCGCGCCACTCCTGGACGATGCCGATGCCGGTGTTGGCGAGGATCACGAAGCCGAACAGGCTGTCCTGGATGGGCGCGACGAACAGCATGACCAGCCAGAGGACGCCGATGATCGCGTTGAAGCGGGTGAAGACGTTGGCGCGGACGATCTCGGCGAGACCGCGGCTGGAGCGGACCGGGACGTCGTTGACGTCGCCCCGGGCGACCCGCTCCGCGACCTCGGCGGTGGTCAGGCCGGCGGCGGGGGTCGACGGCACGGGGGCCGGGTGCACGGGGTCGAGTCCGGCGCCGGCGTCGAGATGGGTCATGCATTCGACGGTACGTGCGGATTTGAGCCCTCACCCGCCGAACCCCCGTCATTTCATTCCGGCGACGGGAGTCCGGAAGCCGCCGCTCGCCTGATCGCCTCGTCACGGCGGCGGACGTACCAGATGCCCAGCAGGCCCAGGCCGCCGCCGGCCAGACAGGTCCACAGCCACCAGGTGTGGCCGTGGTCGGAGAACCAGCCGTAGAACGGGAGCTGTGCCACGAAGAGGACGAACCACACGATCGTGCCGCCGGTGATGGTGGCGACCACAGGCCCCTCCAGGGGCTCCGGCGCCTCGTGCTTGGGGGTCCACTTCGTCATGCGCACAGCTTACGAGGCCCCCAGCCCGCCCTCACCGGCCCCCGCGCCCCTGTGCTGACACCCGGATCTACGCGCGGAGATAGCGAACCGCCCTTCATGTGTTCATACTGAAGCCGTTTGTCTTTGGCCACTTCCGTTCGTATGAAACTCCAACGGCGCCCGGGGGATCCGTTGGTGATGAGGTCCCGCATGTCCACCTCGGCACCCGCCAAGGTCCCCGTCCCGGAGCAGCCGGGCGGCACGCCCCCCGTCGGCGCGCTCGACCGTTTCTTCAGGATCTCCGAGCGGGGCAGCACCCTGCCCCGGGAGATCCGTGGCGGTTTCGCCACGTTCTTCGCGATGGCCTACATCATCGTGCTCAACCCGATCATCCTCGGCAGCGCCAAGGACATGTACGGGCACCAGCTCGACAACGGGCAGCTGGTCACGGCCACCGCCGTGACCGCCGCCTTCACGACCCTCCTGATGGGCGTCATCGGCAACGTCCCGATCGCCCTGGCCGCGGGCCTCGGCGTGAACTCGGTCGTCGCGCTCCAGCTTGCCCCCCGCATGGCGTGGCCGGACGCGATGGGCATGGTCGTCCTGGCCGGCCTGATCGTGATGCTGCTCGTCGCGACGGGTCTGCGCGAGCGGGTCATGAACGCGGTGCCGTACTCCCTGCGCAAGGCGATCTCCATCGGCATCGGCCTGTTCATCATGCTGATCGGCCTCGTGGACTCGGGCTTCGTCACCCGCATCCCGGACGTCGCCCAGACCACCGTCCCGCTCCAGCTCGGTGTCGACGGTCACCTGGTCGGCTGGCCGGTTCTCGTCTTCGTCCTGGGCACCCTGCTGACCCTCGCCCTGATCATGCGCAAGGTCTCCGGCGCCATCCTCATCTCGATCGTGACGATGACCGTGCTCGCGGTGATCGTCGACGCGGTCGCCAAGGTCCCGTCCTGGGGCCTCACCACCCCGAAGTGGCCCGGCAACCCCTTCTCCACCCCGGACTTCGGGCTGATCGGCAAGGTCAGCCTCTTCGGCGGCTTCGGCAAGGTCGGCGTCCTGACCGGCATCCTGTTCGTCTTCACGGTCCTGCTGTCCTGCTTCTTCGACGCCATGGGCACGATCATGGGCGTCAGCGACGAGGCCAGGCTGACCGACGCCGAGGGCCAGATGCCCGGCATCAACAAGGTGCTCTTCGTCGACGGCATCGCCGTCGCGGCCGGCGGCGTCAGCTCCTCCTCGGCCACCACCTGCTTCGTCGAGTCGACGGCCGGTGTGGGCGAGGGGGCCCGCACGGGCTTCGCCAACGTCGTCACGGGCGCCCTGTTCGCCGTCGCGCTGTTCCTGACGCCCGTCGCCACCATGGTCCCGTCCCAGGCGGCGACCCCCGCGCTGATCGCGGTCGGCTTCCTGATCCTGGCCGGCTCGGTCAAGGAGATCGACTGGAGCGACTACACCCTGGCGATGCCGGCCTTCGTCACGATGGTGATGATGCCGTTCACCTACTCGATCACCAACGGCATCGGCATGGGCTTCATCACCTTCGTGGTGCTGCGCCTGGCGGCCGGCCGCGGCCGGGAGGTCCCCGTGCCGATGTACGTCGTCTCGGCGGTCTTCGCCTTCTACTACCTGATGCCCGCGCTGGGTCTGACGTGAGCCGTGCTCACGTGACCCCGTAGAACTTCTCCGTCTCCTCGACGGCGGTGTGGAACCGCTCGTCGAAGTCGTCCCGAATGAGCGTCCGGACCACGTAGTCCTGGACGCTCATTCCCCTTTTCGCCGCGTGGTGCCGGAGCCGTTCGAGCAGCTCCCCATCTATCCGCAGGCTGAGCACACTGGTCCCCATGCGTACGAGGGTCGCCACATCTCACCGTCCAGGGTGTCACTTTCCGGATACGACTCACTCGTACGGGTGACGAAAGGGTTCAGTGTCCGGACTCACGGGCATCCGGCGTGTCCGCATTGGTCTTTAGCGAGAGTAATGAGTTACGCTAAGGAACATGCCGGACCTCACCCATGGCGACGACGCCGCCGCCGTGAACGCCCTCCGCTCCGCCGTGATGCGGCTCTCCCGTCGGCTCAAGCACCAGCGGGTCGACGAGTCGCTGAGCCCCACCGAGATGTCGGTGCTGGGCACCCTGTCCAACTGCGGACAGGCCACCCCGGGGGAGCTGGCCCGCAAGGAGCACGTCCAGCCCCCCTCGATGACCCGCATCGTGGCGCTGCTGGAGGCCAAGGGCCTGGTCCGGCTGGAGCCGCACCCCGAGGACCGGCGCCAGAAGGTCGTCACCAGGACCGAACAGGCCGAGACGATGCTCGAGGAGAGCCGCCGCCGGCGCAACGCGTTCCTGGCCGGCCTGGTCGACGGCCTCGACGAGGACGAGTGGGCGAAGCTCCGCGCCGCCGCCCCGGTCCTGGAGAAGCTGGCCCACCTGTAGCACCACCCCCCCCACGAACCACCCGCGCGTTTCGCGCAGCGAGCGGGTCCTGGGGCGCCCTGCGCCCCGAGGGCCCGTGAGCAACGGAAAGACAGAAAGAGAAAGAGGAGGCGAACCCTTTGAGTTCGGGATCCGGAGCAGCTTCCGCCCCCGCACCTGGTACTCCTACCCCCCCGATCACTCCTACCCCCCCGATTCCCCGCAGGTCCTCGATGTTCAGCTCCCTGAGGATCCGCAACTACCGCCTCTTCTTCGCGGGCCAGGTCGTCTCCAACACCGGCACGTGGATGCAGCGCATCGCCCAGGACTGGCTGGTCCTCAGCCTCACCGGCTCCTCCACCGCCGTCGGCGTCACGACGGCGCTCCAGTTCCTGCCGATGCTGCTGTTCGGCCTCTACGGCGGAGTCCTCGTCGACCGCCTCCCCAAGCGCCCCACCCTGCTCGTCACGCAGACCGCGATGGCCGTCACCGGACTGCTGCTCGCCGCGCTCACCCTGACCGGTCACGTCCAGGTGTGGCACGTCTACGTCGCCGCCTTCGCGACGGGCCTCGCCACGGTGGTCGACAACCCGGCCCGGCAGTCCTTCGTCTCCGAGATGGTCGGCCCCGCCCAGCTCCAGAACGCGGTCAGCCTGAACTCCGCGAACTTCCAGTCCGCCCGCCTCGTCGGCCCCGCCGTCGCCGGTGTGCTGATCACCGGCGTGGGCACCGGCTGGGCGTTCCTGTTCAACGGCCTGTCCTTCGTCGCCCCCATCACCGGGCTGCTGCTGATGCGCGCCCGTGAGCTGCACGTCGTCGACCGGGCGCCGCGTGGCAAGGGTCAGTTGCGCGAGGGACTGCGGTACGTCGCCGGCCGGCCCGATCTGATCTGGCCGATCGTCCTCGTCGGCTTCATCGGCACCTTCGGCTTCAACTTCGCGGTGTGGCTGTCGGCGTACGCGGACGACGTCTTCCACGCCGGCGCCGGCGCGTACAGCCTCTTCAACACGATGATGGCGGTCGGCTCCCTCATCGGCGCCCTGCTCGCCGCCCGGCGCGGCACGGCACGGCTGCGGGTGCTGATCGCGGCGGCGGTGGCCTTCGGCGCGCTGGAGGTCGTGACCGCGTTCGCCCCGTCGTACTGGCTGTTCGCGCTGCTCATGGTGCCCATAGGCATCTGCGGCATGACCACCAACGTCACCGCGAACACCTCGGTGCAGATGACCACCGACCCCGCCATGCGCGGCCGGGTGATGTCGCTGTTCATGATGGTCTTCATGGGCGGTACGCCGCTGGGCGCGCCGATCGTCGGCTGGGTCACCGACGCCTGGGGACCCCAGGTCGGCTTCGTCCTCGGCGGTGCCGTCTCCGCCGCCGCGGCCGCCGTCGTCGGTCTGGTCCTCGTCAGGGTCGGCGGACTGCGGGTGTCGGTGGGCTGGTACCGCGGCCATCCGACGGTCCGCTTCGTGCCCCGCGAACACGAACGCCTGGCGACCGCCGTCTGACCGGCACCACGGCCGGCCCGCGGACCTGGGAAGGTGGGCGCATGAGACTCTTCGCCGCCGTGCTGCCGCCCCACGACGTGGTGGGTGAACTCGCCGTCGAGGTGGACGAGTTGAAGAAGCTTCCCGGGGCCGACGGGCTGCGCTGGACCGGCCGGCCCGGCTGGCACTTCACGCTCGCCTTCTACGGCGAGGTCGACGACGCGCTCCTGCCCGAGCTGTCGGAGCGGCTGGCCCGCGCGGCGCACCGCACCGCCCCCTTCCCGCTCGCGGTCGGCGGCGGCGGGCAGTTCGGGCACGGCCGGGCCCTGTGGGCGGGTGCCGAGGGCGACCTGGACACCCTGGGGCTGCTCGCGGACCGGGCGGAGGCGGCGGCCCGGAAGGCGGGCGTGCCGATGGGGGAGCACCGGCGCTACCGGGCCCACCTCACGGTGGCGCGCGCCCGGGACGCGGTGGACGTCCGGCCGTACGTCACGGCCCTGGCCGACTTCACCGGCCGCACCTGGACCGTCGCCGACCTCGCGCTGGTGCGCAGCAACCTGCCGGGGTCCGGGACGCCCGGTGAGCAGCCCCGGTACGAGACGGTCGCCCGCTGGGCGCTCGGCGGGGCCCGTTAGGCTCGACGCGTGGACCCGAAAACCCGGAACCGGATCATGGCCGGTGCGCTCGTGCTGTTGTTCGTCGTCGTCGCGATCGCGGCGGCGGTCGGAAGGTAGCCCGGCCGCCGCCGTCACCGTCGGCGCGGTCCTACCAGGCGAACGCCTCGGGGGAGGGGCCCGGGCCCGGGAAGACCTCGTCCAGGCCGGCCAGCAGCTCCTCGCTCAGCTCCAGCTCGACGGCCCGCAGCGCGGACTCCAGCTGTTCGGCGGTGCGCGGACCCACGATCGGGCCGGTCACGCCGGGCCGGGTCAGCAGCCAGGCCAGCGCGGCTTCGCCGGGCTCCACGCCGTGCTTGCCGAGCAGGTCCTCGTACGCCTGGATCTGCGCGCGGGCGGTGGGGTCGGCGAGGGTGTCGGCGGCCCGGCCGGAGGCGCGGCGCCCGCCCTGGACCTCCTTCTTGATCACACCGCCGAGCAGACCGCCGTGGAGCGGGGACCAGGGGATGACACCGAGGCCGTAGTCCTGCGCGGCCGGGATCACCTCCATCTCGGCGCGGCGCTCGGCCAGGTTGTAGAGGCACTGCTCGCTGACGAGGCCGATGGTGCCGCCGCGGCGGGCCGCGATCTCGTTGGCCTGGGCGATCTTGTAGCCGGGGAAGTTGGAGGAGCCGGCGTAGAGGATCTTGCCCTGCTGGACCAGGACGTCGATCGCCTGCCAGATCTCGTCGAAGGGGGTGCTGCGGTCGATGTGGTGGAACTGGTACAGGTCGATGTAGTCCGTCTGGAGCCGCTTGAGGCTGGCGTCCACGGCGCGGCGGATGTTCAGCGCCGAGAGCTTGTCGTGGTTGGGCCAGGCCGCGCCGTCGCCGGCCATGTTGCCGTGCACCTTGGTGGCGAGGACGACCTTGTCGCGACGGTCACCGCCCTTCGCGAACCAGTTGCCGATGATCTCCTCGGTACGGCCCTTGTTCTCGCCCCAGCCGTATACGTTCGCGGTGTCGAAGAAGTTGATGCCGGCGGCCAGCGCCGTGTCCATGATGGCGTGGCTGTCGGCCTCGTCGGTCTGCGGACCGAAGTTCATGGTCCCGAGAACGAGCCTGCTGACCTTGAGTCCCGTGCGTCCGAGCTGCGTGTACTTCATGGACACCAAGCCAACGCGCTGGAGTGCGCTCCAGGCAAGCGCGGTCGGCTAGGGCGTGTTTCGAAAGTGGCGCCGTCCGCCCGGAGGGCGGGGCCCGCGGCGTCTGGTGCGTGCAATCGCAAGGCGGAGGATCGCCCTCGTACTGGATGTACTTGGGCGTTCCGACAACGCAGCGAGTGTGCGTGCCAGGCGTCGCGGGCCAGGCGGGACTTCCGAAACACGCCCTAGTCGCGCGGGAAGTCGTCGGTCCTGAGTACGAGGTCGACCACGGTGCCGGTCAGGTCGACGTCGGTGCCGAAGTCCTCCACCGACCTGTTCTCGTAGTCGCCGTCCTTCGGATCGGTGTAGACGAAGCACCGGCCCTGGTAGGGGTCGGCGACGATGTAGAGGGGGACTCCGGCCTCCGCGTAGGCGGTCTTCTTCGGGCCGTAGTCGTTCGCGGCGGTTCCCTTGGAGATGACCTCGGCGACGAACTCGACGTCCTCGTACCGCCAGTGGCCCGTGTCGTCCTTCTTCGCCGATTCCCTGAGCATGGCGACGTCCGGGCAGAAGCCGTTCTCGTGGCCCGGGAAGTCGATCCGGACGTCCGAGAACACCTTCGTCCCCCTTCCGAGCTTGTTCCTGAGTGCCTGAGCGATCTCGAAAATGATCTCCCAGTGTGTGTCCCGCTGCGGTGTCATGAAGACGCTGCCCCCGACGATCTCGACCCTGAATCCTTCGGGGACGGGCATCCGCTCAAGGCGCTCGAACCATTCGTCCAAGCGCTCGGTGTTGGCGTCGGCGTCGGCCATCTCGATCCTGTCTTCCAAGACGGTCATCGTGGCGCTCCTCCCCGGCCGCCCCACGGACGGGTGCGACCGCGCGGTACAACGATACGCACCGTGACGAGGAGACGCCGGAAATCGGTCAGCTTGTTCCGGCCGCGTACGGGTGACCGATTCCCCAGGCCTCCCACATGGCGCTCGCGAACGCCTCCGCGAGCAGGTGTTCGCCGCTCGCGTTGGGGTGGGTGCCGTCGTAGGTGTCGGCGTGGACGTCGTACGACTCCGGGACCGAGGCCAGCAGCAGGGAGGAGGCCGGCTCGTCGAGGTCCGCGACCGCCTTCGCCAGCAGTTCGTTGAAGCGGGCGACCTGGGCGGCGAAGGGGGCGTCGGTCGTCGCGCGGACATTGGGGATCACCGGCAGGAAGACCATGCCGATCCGCGGGTTGGCCGCCCTTGCCCCGGTGATGAACGCGCGGGCGTTGTCGGCCGTCTGCTCCGCGTCGGTGTAGAAGCCGAGGTCGATCAGGCCGAGGGAGACCAGCAGGACGTCGGCGCGGCAGGTGCGCACCGCCTCGCCGATCAGCGGGGCCATGTGCAGCCAGCCCTCGCCCCACCCGGCGAGGTGGGCCCGGGGGAAGCCGGGGTCGGCGTACTCGTAGGAGACGGGGGCGTCGGCGGCCTTGTCGTACAGCGTCTCGCGCGGGCCGACCAGCTTGAACGGGCCCCCGTACGTCGCGCACAGGTGCTGCCACATCCGGTAGCGCCACGTGTGTTCGCCCGCGCTCCCGATCGTCATGGAGTCACCGACGGGCATGAACCTGAGCATCCGCTCATGATGGACGATCACGGCGGCGGACGGGGTGTGAGGCCCACCACGTCCGGCCAACGCCCGCCCGGGATGGCAGGCTTGGGGGCATGCGTCGACCGGTCGCCCTGCTTGCCGGGGTTCTGCTCATGGGCGCCCTCGCGCTGCCCGCCTCCGCCGCCGACGGTGACGAGGGGTTCACCATCAAGGACCCGAGGATCACCGAGTCCAGCGGCCTGGCCGCCTCCCGGCAGCATCCGGGGATCTACTGGACGCACAACGACAGCGACGACGGGCCGTACATCTACGCCGTCGACAGCGCCACGGGCGCCACGGTCGCCACCGTCACCCTGAGCGGCGTCGGCACCCCGCGGGACGTCGAGGCCATCTCCATCGGCCCCGACAACCAGATCTACGTCGGGGACATCGGCGACAACCTCGGCGGCACCTGGCCCTACGTGTGGATCTACCGGCTGCCCGAGCCCAAGGTCCTGGAGAACCGGACGATCAGGGCGACGCAGTACGTCGTGAAGTACTCCGACGGCCCCCGCGACGCCGAGTCCCTCGTGGTCGACCCGAAGACCGGCCGGGTCTACATCATCGACAAGAAGGAGGACGGCGGGCACCTGTTCGAGGGACCGGAGCGGCTGTCCACGTCCGGCGCCAACGTCTTCCGGCCCATCGCCCCCGTCGACCTGTGGGCCACGGACGCCGCCCTCTCGCCCGACGGCCGCAGGCTCGCCGTGCGCGGCTACTTCGGCGGCATCTCCTACGACTGGAACGGCGGCCGCATCGAGCGCAAGGGGCGGCTCGATGTGCCGTTGCAGGGCCAGGGGGAGTCCGTCAGCTTCTCCGCCGACGGCACCCGGCTCCTGTACGGCAGCGAGGGCGCCGACAGCTCCGTGCGGGCCGAGGACGCGCCGGGCGGTGGCGGCCGGGACGCCTCCGGCTCGCCGTCCGCGGGCGGGAGCCCGGCGGCCGGACCTGGCGGCGGCGGCACGGGCGGGCGGGTCGGGATCGGCGGCGCCGTCGCCGTGGCCGCGGTCGCCCTCGCCTTCTTCGGACTGCGCCGGCTACGGCGGCGGGAGTGACCGCCGACTCCACCCGAACGAGTGAGGGGCGTCCGGTGGTGACCACCGGACGCCCCTCACGCCGTGCACGGGAGACCGCGGGGGATCAGAGCTTCTCGATCACGTGGTCGACGCACTTGGTGAGCGCCTCGACGTCCGCCGGGTCGATCGCCGGGAACATCGCGACGCGCAGCTGGTTGCGGCCGAGCTTGCGGTACGGCTCGGTGTCCACGACGCCGTTGGCGCGCAGCACCTTGGCGACGGCGGCCGCGTCGATCTCGTCGGAGAAGTCGATCGTGCCGATGACCTGCGAGCGCTTGGCCGGGTCGGTGACGAACGGCGTGGCGTACTTGGACTCCTCCGCCCAGGAGTACAGACGGGTCGAGGAGTCCTTCGTGCGGGAGGTGGCGAAGTCCAGACCGCCCTGGCCGTTCAGCCACTCCAGCTGCTGGTTCAGCAGGAACAGCGTGGCGAGCGCCGGGGTGTTGTACGTCTGGTTCTTGAGCGAGTTGTCGATTGCCGTCGGCAGCGAGAAGAACTCCGGGACGTGCCGGCCGGAGGCGTGGACGCGCTGGGCGCGCTCCAGGGCGGCCGGGGAGAAGACGCCGATCCACAGACCGCCGTCGGAGGCGAAGGACTTCTGCGGGGCGAAGTAGTAGACGTCGGTCTCGGCGACGTCGACCGGGAGGCCGCCCGCGCCGGAGGTGGCGTCCACCAGGACCAGCGCGCCCTCGTCGGCACCGGCCACGCGCTCGATCGGCATGGCGACACCAGTGGAGGTCTCGTTGTGGGTGAAGGCGTACACGTCGACGCCCTCCTCCGCCCGCGCCTGCGGGTGGGAGCCCGGGTCGGCGGTGATGACGGTGGGCTCGGCCAGCCAGGGGGCGAGCTTCGCGGCCTTGGCGAACTTCGAGGAGAACTCGCCGAAGCTGAGGTGCTGGGACTTGTTCTCGATCAGGCCGTGGGTGGCGATGTCCCAGAACGCGGTCGAGCCGCCGTTGCCGAGGATCACCTCGTAGCCGTCGGGAAGCCGGAACAGGTCGGAGATGCCCTCGCGGACCTGGCCGACCAGGTTCTTGACGGGGGCCTGGCGGTGAGAGGTGCCCATCAGGGACGTGCCGCTGGCGGCGAGGGCGTCCAGCGCCTCCGTCCGCACCTTGGAGGGACCCGCGCCGAACCGGCCGTCCGCGGGCTTGATGTCGTCGGGAATCTGGATCTCAGCCACGACGGGAGACTAGCCGCTGGGGGAAATCCGGGCGAAACCTGGTCCGGCCGGTGAGACGGAGTCGGTGTGACCGTTCCGGGGGCTGCCGCCCCCGGGCCCCCGCTTCGGCCTGAACGGCCTCGTCCTCGATCGCCGGACGGGCTGTTGGATGTCGGTCGGCGTTTGAAGGTGACCGTGGGTGGGCTGTTGAGTGGACGTATGCCGGAACTTGCTGCTGAACTGCGCGCGGCCGTCCGGGGCGACGTCGGGTTCGACGTCACCTCCCGGGCGCTGGTGACCATGGACGCGTCCAACTACCGGCGGGTTCCGGTGGGGGTGGTCGCGCCGCGGGACGCCGACGACGTCGCCGCCGTACTGGAAGTCTGCCGCGGACACGGCGTGCCGGTGGTGGCGCGGGGCGGCGGGACGTCGATCGCCGGGCAGGCGACCGGCACGGGGGTGGTGCTCGACTTCACGCGGCACATGAACCGGCTCCTGGAGATCGATCCCGGCACGCGTACGGCGGTCGTCCAGCCCGGACTCGTCCTCGACCGGCTCCAGGAGGCCGCCGCCCCGCACGGCCTGCGCTTCGGCCCGGACCCCTCCACCCACGGCCGCTGCACCCTCGGCGGGATGATCGGCAACAACTCCTGCGGCTCCCACTCGGTGGCCTGGGGCACCACCGCGGACAGCGTGCGCGAGCTGTCCGTGCTCACCGCGCGCGGTGAGCGGCTGCGGCCGGGACAGGGCTTGGCGGGGGCGCCGGAGGGGCTGCGGGCGCTGGTGGAGGGCGAGTTGGCGCTGCTGCGCACCGGCTTCCCGGAGCTGCCCCGCCGTATCTCCGGATACGCGCTCGACGCGCTGCTGCCCGAGCGCGGCGGCGACGTCGCCCGCGCCTTCTGCGGCTCCGAGGGCACGCTCGGCGTACTGACGGAGGCGGTCGTACGGCTCGTGGAGGCGCCGCGCGCCCGCGCCCTCGCCGTGCTCGGGTACGCCGACGAGGGCGCCGCCGCGGACGCCGCCGCCGGGCTGCTGCCGCACCGGCCGCTCACGGTCGAGGGCATGGCGGCCGACCTGGTGCCGTCCGCCGCCGCGCTGCCCCGGGGCGGCGCCTGGCTGTTCGTGGAGACCGGCGGGGACACGGCCGACGAGGCGCGGGCGCGGGCGGAGACGATCGTGCGCGCGGCCGATGTGGTGGACGCCTCGGTGGTCACCGACCCGGCGGCCCAGCGCGCCCTGTGGCGGATCCGCGAGGACGCGAGCGGCACGGCCACCCGGATGCCGGACGGCAGCGAGGCGTGGCCCGGCTGGGAGGACTGCGCGGTGCCGCCGGCCCGGCTCGGCGCGTATCTGCGGGACTTCCGGGGGCTGCTCGCGGCGCACGGGCTGCACGGCACGCCCTACGGCCACTTCGGCGACGGCTGCGTCCACGTCCGCATCGACTTCGACCTGCTGACCGGGGCGGGGACGGCGCGCTTCCGGCGCTTCTCGGAGGAGCTGGCCGACCTGGTCGTGGCGCACGGCGGTTCGCTGTCCGGGGAGCACGGCGACGGCCAGGCGCGCGCCGAACTGCTGCCGCGGATGTACGGCGAGCCGATGACGGCCCTGTTCGAGCGGGCCAAGGCCGTGTGGGACCCGGACGACCTGCTCAACCCGGGGATGCTGGTCCGCCCCGCCCCGCTCGACACGAACCTCCGCTTCGCCGTCCTGCCCCGCGAGCCCGTGCCGGTCGCCTTCGGCTACCCGGCCGACGGCGGCGACTTCTCGGCGGCGGTGCGCCGCTGCGTGGGGGTCGCCAAGTGCCGTACGACGACGGTGTCCGGCGCGTCCGTGATGTGCCCGTCGTTCCGGGCGACCGGCGAGGAGGAGCACTCCACGCGCGGCCGGGCCCGGCTGCTGCACGAGATGCTCGCCGGTGAACTGGTCACGGACGGCTGGCGCTCGGCCGAGGTCCACGACGCGCTCGACCTGTGCCTGTCCTGCAAGGGCTGCCGCAGCGACTGCCCGGTCGGCGTCGACATGGCCACCTACAAGGCGGAGTTCCTGCACCACCACTACGCGGACCGGCGCCGGCCCGCCGCGCACCACGTCATGGGGCGGCTGCCCGAATGGCTGCGGTGGGTCTCCCGGCTGCGGCTCGCCCGGCCGCTCAACTCCCTCGCCGCCGTGGGACCGTTGGCGCGCACGGCGAAGCGGCTCGGCGGGATCGCGCCCGAGCGGGAGCTGCCGCGCCTGGCCCTGCGGACGTTCAGCCGCTGGTGGCGCGGGCACCGGCCGGCCACCACGGGCGAACTGGTCGTGCTGTGGCCGGACACCTTCACCGAGCACCTCTCGCCCTCGGTCGGACGGGCCGCCGTACGCGTCCTGGAGGCCGCGGGGCTCACGGTGGCGCTGCCGCCGACGCTGCGCCTCACGGCGCCGCCGGTCGGCGCCGGCCGCTCGGCCCGGAAGGACCCGCCGTGGTCGCTCGGCCGCCGGGAGCGGGTCTGCTGCGGGCTGACGTACGTCTCCACCGGGCAGCTGGACCGGGCCCGTGCGGTGCTGCGGCGCACGCTCGACCTGATGGAACCGGTGCTGGCCGCCGGGGCGCCGGTCGTCGTCCTGGAGCCGAGCTGCGCGGCGGCCCTGCGCTCCGACCTGCCCGAGCTGCTGCACGACGACCCGCGCGCGGCCCGGCTCGCCGCGGCCGTCGTCACCTTCGCGGAGGCCCTGGAGCGGTACGCGCCCGAGTGGCGGCCGCCCGTGGTGGACCGTCCCGTCACCGGGCAGACCCACTGCCACCAGCACGCCGTCCTGGGCGACGGACCCGACCGGCGGCTGCGCGCGGCGGCGGGCCTGACCGGCGACCTGGTGGGCGGCTGCTGCGGCCTCGCGGGCGACTTCGGCTTCACGAAGGGGCACCACGGGGTCTCGGTGGCCTGCGCGGAGGACCAGTTGCTGCCGGCCGTGCGCGCGGCTCCCGAGGGCGCGGTGGTGCTGGCGGACGGGTTCTCCTGCCGCACCCAGCTGGAGCAGCTGGCCGGGGTGCGCGGACGGCATCTGGCGGAGGTGTTGGCGCAGGGTCTGGAGGGGTGACGGAGGTCAGTCGCGTCAAGGGTTCACACCCCTGTCGGAGTCCATTACCCTGGACCTGCTAGTACATCGAGATGAACGCATTCGACCCGAGCACTGGACCGCCCGTGACCACCCGCAGCGCCGCCACTTCGTCGTCCTCCGCAGCGTCTCCCGCAGCAGCGCCGGCCCGGCCGGTACCCGGCTCCGCGTCGGATGGCGGGGGCCGGTTCGGTTCGCTCGGTCCGGTCGGGCTTGTGCTGGCCGGCGGGATCTCGGTCCAGTTCGGCGGGGCGCTCGCCGTGACACTGATGCCCCGCGCGGGCGCGCTCGGCGTGGTGTGCCTGCGGCTGCTGGCGGCGGCGGTGATCCTGCTGGTGGTCTGCCGGCCGAGGTTGCGCGGGCACTCGCGGGCCGACTGGGGCACGGTCGTCGTCTTCGGCATGACGATGGGCGCGATGAACGGCCTCTTCTACGAGTCGGTGGCCCGCATCCCGCTCGGCCCGGCCGTGACGCTGGAGGTGCTGGGCCCGCTCACCCTCTCCGTCCTCGCCTCCCGCCGCGCGGTCAACGCGGTCTGGGCGGCGCTGGCCCTCGCGGGCGTCTTCCTGCTCGGCGGCGGGGACTTCGGCGACCTGGACCCGGTGGGTGTCGGCTTCGCCCTGGGCGCGGGCGCCATGTGGGCGGCGTACATCCTGTTCAGCGCCCGCACCGGACGGCGCTTCCCGCAGGCCGACGGGCTGGCGCTCGCCATGGGGGTGGCGGCGCTGCTGTTCCTGCCGCTCGGTGTCGTCGGTGCGGGCGGTCGGCTCCTCGACCCCACCACCCTGGCCCTCGGCTCCTCGATCGCCCTGCTCTCCTCGGTGCTGCCCTACACCCTCGAACTCCTCGCGCTGCGCCGCCTGCCCGCGTCCACCTTCGCCGTCCTGATGAGCCTGGAACCGGCGATCGCGGCCACGGCGGGCTTCCTCATCCTCGACCAGACCCTCTCCGCCACCCAGGCGGCGGCGATCGCCCTGGTCGTAGGCGCCAGCATGGGCGCGGTACGCACCCAGGTGGGCCGAGGAAAACCGACCCCCGTCGAGGCGCCGTGACACACCGACCGTAAGGACGCGAACCGCGCCGGGACGGCAAAGACCCGCCACCCCGATCCACACAAGCGCCCCGACGGTCCGCGCGGGCGACCCTCGGCACGCCCCTGCGCACCACGTCCGGCACCCACCTCGCGCGGACGGTCCCGGGGTGGCGAACGTCCGCCGCTTCGATCCGTGCGGTGTGTCGGCGGGGCGGGCGTGCGGTCCTCGTCATGGCCCTGCGCGTCGATGGGTCTGGCGCTCGCCTCGTGCGGGCGGTCCCGGGGTGGTGGGCGTTTGTTGCTTTGATTCGTGCGGTGTGCTGGCGGGGCGGGCGAGCTGCCCTCGTTGTGGCCCTGCGTGCCGTCGGGGCCGGTGACGGCCTCGCGTGAGTCTCGCCGGGGTGGCGGAAGCCCGTCGTTTCGATTCATGCAAGCGTGCTTGATTGTTTAGTGGGGCGCTGCCATGCTCCCCTCCATGGCCGACCCGACGCCCGTTCTCGACGACCTGCGTGCCGAAGGTGAGCAACTCGACGCGCTCGTCGCGGAGTTGAGTCCCGAGCGCTGGAGGACGCCCACGCCCGCCCCCGGTTGGACCGTGGCCCACCAGATCGCCCACCTCGCCTGGACCGACCACTCCTCCCTCGCCGCCGTCACCGACCATGACGCCTTCCGGGAGCTGACCGACCAGGCCCTCGCCCGGCCCGACGGCTACGTCGACGACGGCGCCGAGGAAGGCGCCCGGCAGACGCCCGCCGAACTCCTGGCGCGCTGGCGGGCCGGGCGCACCGCCCTCGACACGGCCCTGCGCGCCGCCGGACCCGGCACCCGCCTCCCCTGGTACGGCCCCTCGATGTCCACCGCGTCCATGGCCACCGCCCGGCTGATGGAGACCTGGGCCCACGGACTCGACGTCGCCGCGGCCCTCGGCACCGTGCCGGAGCCCACCGACCGCATCCGGCACATCGCCTGGCTCGGCGTCCGCACCCGCGACTTCGCCTTCGGCATGCACGGACTGCCGGCCCCCGGCGAGCCCTTCCGCGTCGAACTCACAGGCCCGCACGGGCAGTCGTGGACATACGGGCCCGAGGACGCCGCCCAGCGCGTCACCGGCCCCGCGCTCGACTTCTGCCTCCTCGCCACCCAGCGCGCCCACCGCGCCGACCTGGCCCTGGTCGCCGAGGGCCCCGACGCCGACCGCTGGCTCGACCTCGCCCAGGCGTTCGCCGGACCGCCCGGCGCCGGCCGCCCCGCACGGGGAGCCGCCTCGTGACCGCCCCCCTGCGCGTCGGCAACGCCTCCGGCTTCTACGGCGACCGCTTCGACGCCGTCCGCGAGATGCTCACCGGCGGCGAACTCGACGTCCTCACCGGCGACTACCTCGCCGAACTCACCATGCTGATCCTCGGCCGCGACCGCCTGAAGGACCCCTCCGCCGGATACGCCCGCACCTTCCTGCGCCAGCTGGAGGACTGCCTCGGCCTCGCCCACGAACGGGGCGTGCGGATCGTGACCAACGCCGGAGGGCTGAACCCCGCCGGACTCGCCGCCCGAATACGGCAGTTGGCGGACCGGCTCGGCATACCGGTGCGCGTCGCCCACGTCGAGGGCGACGACCTCACGGCCACCCTCCCCGTCGGCGCCCTCGCCGCTCACGCCTACCTCGGCGGATTCGGGATCGCCCGGTGCCTGACCGAGGGCGCCGACCTCGTGGTCACCGGACGCGTGACCGACGCGGCCCTCGTCACCGGGCCCGCCGCCGCCCACTTCGGCTGGGGGCCGGAGGACCACGACCGGCTCGCCGGGGCCGTCGCCGCCGGGCACGTACTGGAGTGCGGCACCCAGGCCACCGGCGGCAACTACGCCTTCTTCACCGAGCACCCCCTCGAACGCCTGCGCCGCCCCGGCTTCCCCCTCGCCGAGATCCACGCCGACGGCTCCTGCGTCGTCACCAAACACCCCGGCACCGGCGGCCTCGTCGACACCGGCACCGTCACCGCGCAGCTCCTGTACGAGACGGGCGGCGCCCGCTACGCAGGGCCCGACGTCACCGCCCGCCTCGACACCGTGCGGCTCACCCAGGAGGCACCCGACCGGGTGCGGATCGACGGCGTGCGCGGCGAGGCCCCGCCGCCCACCCTCAAGGTCGGCGTCAACCGCCTGGGCGGATTCCGCAACGAGGTCGCCTTCGTCCTCACCGGCCTCGACATCGAGGCCAAGGCCGCGTTCGTACGGGACCAGTTGGGCGACGCGCTCGCCAAGTCACCGCCCGCCGAGGTGTGCTGGGACCTGGTCCGCACCGACCGGCCCGACGCGGACACCGAGGAGACGGCGAGCGCGCTGCTGCGGCTCGTCGTGCGCGACCCCGACCAGGCGAAGGCGGGCCGCGCCCTGAGCGAGGCCGCCGTCGAACTCGCCCTCGCCGGCTACCCCGGCTTCCACGTCCTCGCCCCGCCGGGGAAGGGCGCCCCCTACGGGGTCTTCGAGGCCCTGTACGTCCCCCAGGACACCGTCGCCCACACGGCCGTCCTGCACGACGGCCGCCGCGTCCCCGTCGCCCCGCCGGAGCACACCCGCGCCCTCGCCGCCGTACCCGGGCCGCCGCTCCCGGAGCCGCCGCCGCCCGGCCCCACCCGCTCCGCGCCCCTCGGGCGGATCGCCGGGGCCCGCAGCGGCGACAAGGGGGGCAACGCCAACGTCGGCGTCTGGGTGCGGACCGACGAGGCGTGGCGGTGGCTGGCCCACACGCTGACCGTCGAACGCCTGCGCCACCTCCTGCCGGAGACACGGGAGCTGACCGTCACCCGGCACGCACTGCCCGGACTGCGGGCCCTCAACTTCGTCGTCGAGGGCATCCTCGGCGAGGGCGTCGCCGCCCAGCACCGCTTCGACCCGCAGGCCAAGGCGCTCGGCGAATGGCTGCGCTCCCGTCACCTGGACATCCCGGAGGCCCTGCTGTGACGCTCCTTCCCACCGCCCTGGACACCGCGGGCCAGGACTACCGGGCCAACCGCGAGGCCATGCTCACCAAGCTCGCCGACCTGGACGCCGAGCACGCCAAGGCCCTCGCGGGCGGCGGCGAGAAGTACGTCCGGCGCCACCGCGAACGCGGCAAGCTGCTCGCCCGCGAACGCATCGAACTCCTGCTGGACCCGGACACCCCCTTCCTGGAGCTGTCCCCGCTGGCCGCCTGGGGCAGCGAGTACGCCGTGGGCGCCGCGCTCGTCACCGGCATCGGCGTCGTCGAGGGCGTCGAGTGCCTGATCACCGCCAACGACCCGACCGTGCGCGGCGGCGCCAGCAACCCCTGGAGCCTCAGGAAGGCCCTGCGCGCCAACGACATCGCGCTCGCCAACCGGCTGCCCTGCATTAGCCTCGTCGAGTCCGGCGGCGCCGACCTGCCCTCCCAGAAGGAGATCTTCATCCCCGGCGGCGCCGTCTTCCGGGACCTGACCCGGCTCTCCGCCGCCGGCATCCCCACGATCGCCGTCGTCTTCGGGAACTCCACCGCGGGCGGCGCCTACATCCCCGGCATGTCCGACCACGTGATCATGGTCAAGGAACGCGCCAAGGTGTTCCTCGGCGGACCGCCCCTCGTGAAGATGGCCACCGGCGAGGAGAGCGACGACGAGTCCCTGGGCGGCGCCGAGATGCACGCCCGCGTCTCCGGTCTCGCCGACCACTTCGCCGTCGACGAGCACGACGCGCTGCGCCAGGCCCGGCGCGTGGTCGCCCGCCTCAACCACCGCAAGGCGTACGGCGATCCGGGCCCGGCCGCACCCCCGAAGCACGACCCGGAGGAACTGCTCGGCATCGTCCCCGGCGACCTCAAGGTCCCCTTCGACCCGCGCGAGGTCGTCGCCCGGGTCGTCGACGCCTCCGACTTCGACGAGTTCAAGCCGCTGTACGGGACCAGCCTCGTCACCGGCTGGGCCACCCTGCACGGCTATCCCGTCGGCGTCCTCGCCAACGCCCAGGGCGTGCTGTTCAGCGAGGAGTCCCAGAAGGCCGCCCAGTTCATCCAGCTCGCCAACCAGCGCGACATCCCCCTGGTGTTCCTGCACAACACCACCGGGTACATGGTCGGCAAGGAGTACGAGCAGGGCGGGATCATCAAGCACGGCGCGATGATGATCAACGCGGTCAGCAACAGCCGCGTCCCCCACCTCTCCGTCCTCATGGGCGCCTCCTACGGCGCCGGCCACTACGGCATGTGCGGCCGGGCCTACGACCCCCGCTTCCTGTTCGCCTGGCCCAGCGCCAAGTCCGCCGTCATGGGTCCCCAGCAGCTCGCCGGCGTGCTGTCGATCGTCGCGCGCCAGTCGGCCGCCGCGAAGGGACAGCCGTACGACGAGGACGCGGACGCCGCGCTGCGCGCCATGGTCGAGCAGCAGATCGAGTCCGAGTCGCTGCCGATGTTCCTGTCCGGGCGGCTCCACGACGACGGCGTCATCGACCCCCGCGACACCCGCACCGTGCTCGGCCTGTGCCTGTCCGCCGTCCACACCGCCCCCTACGAGGGCGCCCGCGGCGGCTTCGGCGTCTTCCGGATGTGAGGGACCACATGATCTCGACGCTGCTCGTCGCCAACCGGGGCGAGATCGCCTGCCGGATCTTCCGCACCTGCGCCGACCTGGGCATCCGTACCGTCGCCGTGCACTCCGACGCCGACGCGGACGCGCTGCACACCCGCACGGCCGACACGGCGGTACGGCTGCCGGGCGCGACACCCGCCGAGACGTATCTGCGCGGCGACCTGATCGTGAAGGCCGCCCTCGCCGCGGGCGCCGACGCCGTGCACCCCGGCTACGGATTCCTGTCCGAGAACGCCGGCTTCGCACGTGCCATCCTCGACGCCGGCCTGGTCTGGATCGGGCCGCCCCCCGGGGCGATCGAGGCCATGGCGTCCAAGACGCGCGCCAAGGGCCTCATGGGCCTCGCACCCCTCGCCGAGGTCACCGAGGCCGACCTGCCCGTGCTGGTCAAGGCCGCCGCGGGCGGCGGCGGACGCGGCATGCGGATCGTGCGCCGGCTCGGCGAACTGGCCGACGCCCTGGAGGGCGCGCGGGCCGAGGCCGCCGCCGCGTTCGGGGACGGCGAGGTCTTCGTCGAGCCCTACGTCGAACACGGCCGCCACGTCGAGGTGCAGATCCTCGCCGACACCCACGGCACCGTGTGGACGCTCGGCACCCGCGACTGCTCCCTCCAGCGCCGCCACCAGAAGGTGATCGAGGAGGCCCCCGCACCCGGCCTGGACGCCCGCCTCACCGACGAACTGCGCACCATGGCCGAGCGCGCCGCCCGCGCCGTCGACTACACCGGCGCGGGCACCGTCGAGTTCCTCGTCGCCGACGGCCGCGCCCACTTCCTGGAGATGAACACCCGCCTCCAGGTCGAACACCCCGTCACCGAGGCCGTGTTCGGGACCGACCTGGTCGCCCTCCAGATCCGCGTCGCCGAGGGCCACGCCCTCGAAGGGGACGTCCCCGAGGCGCACGGCCACGCCGTCGAGGCCCGTCTCTACGCCGAGGACCCCGCCCACGACTGGGCCCCGCAGACCGGCACCCTGCACCACCTCGCCGTACCGGACGGCGTCCGCCTCGACACCGGCTACACCGACGGCGACACCATCGGCGTCCATTACGACCCGATGCTCGCCAAGGTGATCGCCCACGCCCCCACCCGCGCGGAGGCGGTCCGCAGGCTGTCCGGAGCCCTGGAACGGGCGGCGGTCCACGGCCCGGTCACCAACCGCGACCTGCTCGTACGCTCCCTGCGCCACCCGGAGTTCACGGCCGCCCGCATGGACACCGGCTTCTACGACCGCCACCTCGCCGACCTGACCGCGTCCGTCCCGGACCCGTACGCCCCGCTGGCCGCGGCCCTCGCGGACGCACACGGCCGCTCCCGCTTCGGCGGCTGGCGCAGCCTCCCGTCCCAGCCGCAGGTCAAGCGGTACGCGAGCGCGGACGGGGAGCACGAGGTCCACTACCGGCACACCCGGAACGGGCTGGGCGCGGACGGCGTACACGTCGTGCACGCCGACGCGCGTCTCGTCGTACTCGAAGTGGACGGCGTACGGCGCAGGTTCGAGGTGGCGCGGTACGGCGACCGGGTGTACGTCAACACGACCGCCCTCACCGCCCTGCCCCGCTTCCCCGACCCGGCCGCACAACTCGCCCCCGGCTCCCTGCTCGCCCCGATGCCCGGCACGGTCGTACGCGTCGCCGAGGGCCTCGCCGAGGGGGCCACCGTCACGGCGGGCCAGCCCCTGATCTGGCTGGAGGCGATGAAGATGCAGCACCGGATCGCGGCCCCGACGACCGGCACACTCACCGCCCTCCACGCGAAGCCGGGCCAGCAGGTCGAGCCGGGCATGTTGCTGGCGGTTGTGCAGGAGACCTGAGGGGCGCGGGGAACTGCGCGAGCAACCACATACGGCCCGCACTCGGAGGACTGCATGACCCCCCAGATCGAATCGGACGACCACAAGGCACTCCGCGCAGCGGTATCGGCCCTCGGCAACCGCTACGGCCGCGACTACCTCGTACGGGCCGTGGCCGAGAACAAACCCCCCACCGAACTCTGGGCGGAGGCAGGCGAACTGGGCTACCTGGGCGTCAACCTCCCGGAGGAATTCGGAGGCGGAGGCGCAGGCATCGCGGAGCTCGCCATCGTCCTCGAAGAGCTCGGCGCCGCCGGCTGCCCCCTGCTCATGCTCGTCGTCTCCCCGGCCATCTGCGGCACCGTCATCGCCCGCTTCGGCACCGAGGCACAGAAGCGCGCCTGGCTCCCCGGCATCGCCGACGGTTCCCGCCTCATGGCCTTCGGCATCACCGAGCCCGACGCCGGCTCCAACAGCCATCGCATCACCACCACGGCCCGCCGCGACGGCGCGGACTGGCTGCTCACCGGCCGCAAGGTCTTCATCTCCGGCGTCGACCTGGCCGACGCGGTGCTGATCGTCGGCCGCACCGAGGACGCCCGCACCGGCCGCCTCAAGCCCTGTCTGTTCATCGTCCCGACGGACGCGCCCGGCTTCCACAAGCACCTCATCGACATGGAACTCGGCGCCGCGGAGAAGCAGTTCGAGCTGGTCCTCGACGACGTACGGCTGCCCGCGGACGCGCTCGTCGGGGAGGAGGAGGACGCCGGTCTGCTGCACCTGTTCGCCGGACTCAACCCCGAACGGATCATGACCGCCGCGTTCGCCATCGGCATGGGCCGCCACGCCCTCGCCCGCGCCGTCGACTACGCCCGCGAACGCACCGTCTGGCAGACCCCCATCGGCGCCCACCAGGCGATAGCCCACCCCCTCGCCCAGGCCCACATCGACCTCGAACTCGCCCGCCTGATGATGCAGAAGGCCGCCCACCTCTACGACGCCGGCGACGACGTGGGCGCGGGCGAGGCCGCCAACATGGCCAAGTACGCGGCCGGCGAAGCCTGCGTCAAGGCCGTCGACCAGGCCGTGCACACCCTCGGCGGCAACGGCCTCACCCGCGAGTTCGGCCTCGCCTCCCTCGTCACCGCCTCCCGCGTGGCCCGTATCGCGCCGGTCAGCAGGGAGATGATCCTCAACTACGTCTCCCACCAGACCCTGGGCCTGCCCAAGTCGTACTGAGCCGCATCCCGCACCCGCCACCGCGCGAGGAGGAACCCGTGTTCCGCAGCGAGTACGCAGACGTCCCACCCGTCGAACTCCCCATCCACGACGCCGTCCTGGGCCACGCCGCCGACTTCGGCGACCGGCCCGCCCTCGTGGACGGCACCGACGGCACCACCCTCGGCCACGCCCAGGTGGACCGCTTCCACCGCCGCATCGCCGCCGCCCTCGCCGACGCCGGGGTCACCAAGGGCGACGTCCTGGCCCTGCACAGCCCCAACAGCATCGCCTTCCCCCTCGCCTTCTACGCCGCCACCCGCGCGGGAGCCGCCGTCACCACCGTCCACCCGCTCGCCACGCCCGACGAGTTCGCCGGGCAGTTGCGCGACAGCGCCGCCCGCTGGATCGTCACCGTCTCCCCGCTGCTCGACACCGCCCGCCGGGCCGCCGAACTCGCGGGCGGCGTACGGGAGATCTTCGTCTGCGACAGCGCGCCGGGACACCGCTCCCTCGGGGACATGCTGACCTCCACCGCGCCCGAACCACGGGTGACGATCGACCCGGCCGAGGACGTCGCCGCGCTGCCGTACTCCTCCGGCACCACCGGCACCCCCAAGGGCGTGATGCTCACCCACCGCCAGATCGCCACCAACCTGGCCCAGCTCGACCCGCTCGTCCCGACCGCGCCCGGCGAACGCATCCTCGCGGTCCTGCCGTTCTTCCACATCTACGGCCTGACCGCCCTGATGAACGCGCCCCTGCGCAAGGGCGCCACCGTCGTCGTCCTGCCCCGCTTCGACCTGGAGACCTTCCTCACGGCCATCGAGACCCACCGCATCACCGGCCTCTACGTCGCCCCGCCGATCGTCCTCGCCCTCGCCAAGCACCCGGCCGTCGCCCAGCACGACCTGTCGTCGCTGCGCTACGTCATCAGCGCCGCCGCGCCCCTCGACGCCGGACTCGCCGCCGCCTGCGCCGCGCGCCTCGGCCTGCCCCCGCTCGGCCAGGCGTACGGCATGACCGAACTCTCGCCCGGCACCCACATCGTCCCCCTCGACGCCATGGAACAGGCCCCGCCCGGCACCGTCGGCAAGCTGATCGCGGGCACCGAGATGCGCGTCGTCTCCCTCGACGACCCCGCCAAGGACCTCGGCCCAGGCGAGCGCGGCGAGATCCTCATCCGCGGCCCCCAGGTGATGAAGGGCTACCTCGGCCGCCCCGACGCCACCGCCGCGCTGATCGACCCCGACGGCTGGCTGCACACCGGGGACGTCGGACACGTCGACGACGACGGCTGGCTGTTCGTCGTCGACCGGGTCAAGGAACTCATCAAGTACAAGGGCTACCAGGTGGCCCCCGCCGAACTGGAGGCCCTGCTGCTCACCCACCCCGGCATCGCCGACGCCGCCGTCGTCGGCGTCTACGACGAGGACACCAACGAGGTCCCGCACGCCCACGTCGTCCGCCGCCCCACGGCCCCCGGCCTCACCGCCGAGGAGGTCATGGCGTACGTCGCCGAACGCGTCGCCCCCTACAAGCGCGTCCGCCGTGTCACCTTCGTCACCGCGGTGCCCCGCGCCGCCACCGGGAAGATCCTGCGCCGCGAACTCAGGAAGCGCCCATGACCCTCGTCGCCCGCACCCGCGTCCGCGGTGTCGAGAGCCTCAGCCTCGACGCCGTCGACACCCGCAACGCCCTGTCCGCCGCGCTCGTCGCCGAACTCGCCGCGGCCCTCGCCGACTGCGGCACGGACCCCGGCGTACGGGCCGTCGTCCTCACCCACACCGGCACCACCTTCTGCGCCGGGGCCGACCTGCGCGACCCGCCCCCCGCGGACGCGCTCGTCGCCCTGCTCCGGCAGATCGTGGAACTGCCCAGACCCCTCGTCGCCCGCGTCACCGGACACGTCCGCGCCGGCGGCCTCGGCCTGCTCGCCGCCTGCGACATCGCCGCCGCCGCCCACACCGCCACCTTCGCCTTCACCGAAGTGCGCATCGGCGTCGCCCCTGCGGTGATCTCCCTGCCGGTCCTCCCGCGCGCCGACCCCCGCGCCCTGGCCCGTTACTGCCTCACCGGCGAACGCTTCGACGCCGCGGAGGCCGTCCGCACCGGCCTGCTGACCGTAGCCGGTGACGACGTCGACACGGCCCTCGCCCCGATCCTCGACGGACTGCGCGGCTCCTCGCCCCAGGGGCTGGCCGAGACCAAGGCGCTGCTCACGGCTAGGGTGCTGCATGCCTTCGAACGGGACGCGGCGAGCCTGACCGCGCTCTCGTCCCGGCTGTTCTCCTCCGCCGAGGCCCGCGAGGGGATGACGGCCTTCCTCGAACGACGGGACCCCTCATGGGCGTTGTGACCGCGGCCGACCGACTGCCCAAGCAGGACCGCAGCCGGGCCACCCGGCAGCGGCTCCTGGAGGCCGCCGTGGCCTGCCTCGCCGAGCACGGCTGGGCGGGCTCCACGGTCTCCGTCGTCGCCGAACGCGCCGGCGTCTCCCGCGGCGCCGCCCAGCACCACTTCCGCACCCGCGAGGACCTGTTCACCGCCGCCGTCGAGTACGTCGCCGAGGAGCGCTCCACCGCCCTGCGCGCCCTCTTCCCGGACGGCCCCGCGGGCGACCGCGGAGCCGTCGTCGCCGCCCTCGTCGACCTCTACACCGGCCCCCTGTTCCGCGCCGCCCTCCATCTGTGGGTCGCCGCGTCCGACGAGGACCAACTGCGCCCCCGCGTCACCGAACTGGAGGCCCGCGTCGGCCGCGAGACTCACCGCATCGCCGTGGAACTCCTCGGCGCCGACGAGTCCCGCCCCGGCGTCCGCGAAACCGTCCAGGGCGTCCTGGACATGGCCCGCGGACTGGGCCTGGCCAACCTCCTCACCGACGACACGGAACGCCGCGACCGAGTGGTGACCCAGTGGGCGCAACTGCTCGACCGGACCCTGAGCTGAACAAGCGCCCCAAAGGGGCGCGAGGAACGGCGCGAGCAACCACAACGCACCCGCAGCCGCCCGTGCCCGTCGGCCTCCTGCTCAGTGGGCGATGTCCTCGTACCCCACGACATCCCGAGGACTGCGAACCCCGGGCCCCACATACCGGGCTGAAGGCCGCACCAGGCGCCCCGTCCGCTTCTGCTCCAGCACGTGCGCCGACCACCCCGCCGTCCGCGCACACGTGAACATCGAGGTGAACATGTGCGCCGGCACCTCGGCGAAGTCCAGCATGATCGCCGCCCAGAACTCCACGTTCGTCGCCAGCACCCGATCGGGACGACGGTTGTGCAGCTCCTCCAGCGCCGCCTTCTCCAGCGCCTCCGCGATCTCGTACCGCGGCGCCCCCAGCTCCCGGGCGGTCCGCCGCAGCACCCGCGCCCGCGGGTCCTCGGCCCGGTACACCCGGTGCCCGAAGCCCATCAGCCGCTCACCGCGGTCCAGGGCCTGCTTGACGTACGCCTCCGCGTCGCCCGTCCGCTCGATCTCCTCGATCATGTGCAGCACCCGAGAGGGGGCGCCCCCGTGCAGCGGACCGGACATCGCGCCGACGGCACCCGACAGCGCCGCCGCCACGTCCGCGCCGGTCGAGGCGATCACCCGGGCCGTGAACGTGGACGCGTTCATGCCGTGCTCGGCGGCCGACGTCCAGTACGCGTCCACCGCTGCCACGTGCTTGGGGTCCGGCTCGCCCCGCCAGCGGATCATGAACCGCTCGACGACCGAGTTCGCCTTGTCGATCTCCCGTTGCGGCACCATCGGCCGGCCCTGCCCGCGCGCGGACTGGGCGACGTACGACAGCGCCATGACGGCCGCCCGCGCGAGGTCCTCGCGGGCCTGCTCCTCGGTGATGTCCAGGAGCGGTTTCAGACCCCACACCGGGGCGAGCATGGCCAGCGCGGACTGGACGTCCACCCGGATGTCGCCGGAGTGGACGGGGATGGGGAAGGGCTCGGCGGGCGGCAGGCCGGGGTTGAACGCGCCGTCGACGAGCAGTCCCCACACATTGCCGAAGGAGACGTGACCCACCAGCTCCTCGATGTCGACGCCCCGGTACCGCAGGGCCCCGCCCTCCTTGTCAGGTTCGGCGATCTCCGTCTCGAACGCGACGACTCCTTCGAGCCCGGGTACGAAGTCGGACATCAGGCGGCTCCTAATGAATGAGTGCGGCGAATGCCAGGACGCGGAGCTGATCCGCCGCGATTCCACGGTCGCTCTCAGGACTCGCGGTCCACGGCGGTCACCCCGGTGATGCCCACGACGGCCGGTGGTCACCCAACCGCCGGGTCAACAGCACCATATCTCCGAGTGCCACCTTTGGGGAGAGTGCGCGGCACTCAGTGCCACACGCTGCGCTCGCGCGGCTCGTACACGCATGCGGCAAGATGACCGGGTGAGCGACCTCGACCCCATCCTCGACCCGGCCTCGATGCGCAAGCACTACCGCGTCGAAGGCGTCGACGAGGCCGACCTGGCCGGCAGCCCGATGGACCAGTTCGCCCGCTGGTTCGACCAGGCGGCGCTGGCCGCGGCGCACGGCACGCTCTACGAACCCAACGCCATGGTCCTGTCCACGGTCGACGCCGAGGGCCGCCCCAGCTCCCGCACGGTCCTGATGAAGCGGTACGACGAGCAGGGCTTCGTCTTCTACACCAACTACGACTCCCGCAAGGCCCAGGACCTGGCCGCGAACCCGTACGTCTCGCTGCTGTTCCCCTGGCACCCGCTGGCCCGGCAGGTCGTCGTCACCGGCGTCGCCCGCCGCACCGGCCGCGACGAGACCGCCGCGTACTTTCGCACCCGGCCGCACGGCTCCCAGCTCGGCGCGTGGGCCAGCCCCCAGTCGTCGGTGATCACCCGCGCCGAGCTCGACGCCCACTACGCGGAGCTGAGCGCCCGCTACCCCGAGGGCGAGCAGGTTCCGGTGCCGCCGAACTGGGGCGGTTTCCGGGTGGCGCCGCGGACGGTGGAGTTCTGGCAGGGCCGCGAGAACCGCCTGCACGACCGCCTGCGGTACACGGCGGAACCGGACGGCACCTGGCGTGTCGACCGCCTGGCCCCCTGACGCCGTGGACGCAGGCCCCACGAACGCGGACCCCGTGAACGCAGACGACCCGTGAGCTCGGTCCCTCCGGCGGAGCCGGAGGAGCCGGCCGGACACACCGGCGAGCTCACGGGTCGGGCGACTGCGTTGGATTGGCCGGCTGCGTGTGCGTGCACACGCGGGTCCGGCACCGCACTGAACGGGGTGGCGGACGCTAGCCCGCGGTCACCTCTTCTGTCCGGTATGAATACATCTGCCGAACCACCTCCTTTCCGAAGTAACAGCAACCTTAAGAACCTCGCGGCGGAGGCTCAACCGTTTTTTCGAGAAGTTGGGGGAGGGACCTGCCCGACCGGGGCGCGAGATGCCGGACGTGCAACGATTCCCTCAATCTTGTGGGAACTCGGTGTGGGCTGCATCACGTTCGAGTTGAATGAAGGCCAGTGAGTGAATCCGCGCCGCACACACGGGCGCGAGCCGGCAGGGGGTCCAGGTGAGTGCTTCCCGGCATAGTGGGACCACCGACGAACTGGGGCCGGACGAGCCCGAGCGGGCGGGCGGTCACGAGGAGACGGGCGGAGCCGATCTGCTCGCCGCGCTCCTCGACGGCATGGACGCCGCGCTGTGCGCCTTCGACGCCGACGGGGTCGTGACGCACTGGAACCGCGAGGCCGAGCGCATCCTGGGCTGGACCGCCGAGGAGGCCGTGGGCCGGCAGGGGCTCGCGGGATGGGCGGTGCGCAGCGCCGACGCCGACGAGGTGGAGGGCCGGCTGCTGTCCGTGATGCACGCGCCGGGGCGGCAGGTGCACGAGTTCGCGCTGCTCACCAAGGACGGCGGCCGGGTGCTCGTGCGGACCCAGTCGGCGGCGGTGCGCGGCCCCGACGGCGGACCGGCGGGGGTGTACTGCGCGTTCAGCGAGGTCCACGCCCAGATCGACCTGGAGCGGTCCATCGCGCTCAGCGAGGCCCTGTTCGAGGACGCGGCGTGGGGTGTCGTCCTGGTCGACGCGGACCTGCGGCCTGCCGTGGTCAACGCCCACGCGGCGCGGGCGCTGGGCATAGGGCGGACGTCCGTGCTGGGCCGCCCGCTCGGCGATCTGCTCGCGCAGGGCGTGGAGGAGCTGGAGAGCGCGCTCACCCATGTGCTGGCCGAGGGCGCGCCGCCCGCGCCGGCGGAGATGTGGGTGAGCGTGCGCGACCCCGAGGGCGAGAAGCGGCGCTGCTGGCGCAGCGGGTTCCTGCGGCTGGCGTCGCCGCTCGCGGAGGAGCCGGTGCCGCTCGGGGTGGGCTGGCTGTTCCAGGACGTGACCGAGGCCAAGCTGGGGGAGCAGGAGGCGGCGCTGCTGCGGTTCCGCGCGAGCCAGCTGCACCGGGCGGCGCGGGCGGCGGCCGAGTGCGAGGACCCGGCGGAGGCGGCGACCGTCCATCTGGACTTCGCGCTGGCCGGGTTCGCCGACCACGCGCTGATCGACCGGGTGGCGGGTGGTTCCCTGGCGGAGGGCGCGACGGGTCCGGTGCGGCTGGTGCGGGTCGCCGCGACCCCCGCCGGTGCGCCGGGGCCGAGTCTGCTGACCGGGGCGGCGGGGCTGCCCGTGCGGTACGAGGAGGGGCATCCGGCGCTCCAGTGCGTGGAGCGGACGGGCACGGTGCGGGCGGACGCCGGCGCGGTGCCCGTGGAGCACGCCCGCACCTGGGCGCTGTCCCGCCGGTGGCCCGCCGACTCGGTGCACGCCCTGTGCGCGGTCCTGCGCAGCCGCGGGCGCACGCTGGGCGTGGTGACGTTCCTCCGCGGCCCGTCCCGCAACCGCTTCGAACGCTCCGACGCGACCTACGCCGAGGACGTCGCGGTCCGCATCGCCACGGCCCTGGACCTGGCGGCGACAACGAACCGCCTCCCGGACTGACCGCCCCTTGGGGACGGCCGCCCCGCCGGCGGGTGGTTTCCCGGTGGCGGCGCGGCGAGTCCGGTGGGTCGGCCTTCACCCCGTCACTGCTGGTAGAAGATGCGGTCCCGGTACTCGGTGAAGACGCGGTTGTTCCATTCGGGGCCGCCGTCGACGTTGCCCGAGCGCAGGAGCGGGGGTTCGATGCCGCGGGCGGCGAGGGTGGTGGCCGTGGTCGCCATGACCGCGTGCAGGAGCGCCGAGGTGACGACCGTGGACGCGGGCGCGAACGGCGCCGGGATCGTGTCGTGGGTGAGTTCCGCGTCGCCGATCGAGATCTTCGAGTCCAGGACGACGTCGCAGTGGTCCTTGAGGAACGTCCCGGAGGAGTGCCGCGACGTCGTCTCCGAGGCGTACGCCACCGACGTCACGCCGATCACCTTCACCCCGAGGTCGCGGGCGCTCATCGCCATCTCCACGGGCAGCGCGTTGCGCCCGGACAGCGAGATGATCACAAGTGCGTCGCCCGCCCGCAGCGGCGAGGTCCGCAGCACGACCGTGGCGAGCCCGTCGACCCGTTCGAGGGCGGAGCCCAGCGTGGCCGGCATGACGTCGACGCCGACCGCCCCGGGCACCGCGAGCAGGTTCACCAGCGCCAGACTGCCCGCCCGGTACACGAGGTCCTGCGCGGCCAGCGACGAGTGTCCGGCCCCGAACGCGAACAGCCGCC
Source organism: Streptomyces sp. NPDC026672 (assembly GCF_040638185.1). NCBI lineage: Bacteria > Bacillati > Actinomycetota > Actinomycetes > Kitasatosporales > Streptomycetaceae > Streptomyces > Streptomyces sp. NPDC026672. The sequence goes on along the minus strand of NZ_JBEZXS010000049.1, from coordinate 25,915 downwards.
CGCCCGCCGCCACGGTGTCCGCGAGCAGCGTGGCGGCCGCCGTGACCGCCTCCGCCTCCTCGTCGCGCACCCGCCGCAGCAGCCCCACGGCCGCGTCGAAGAACTGGTCGGCCGGCGTCCCGTCGCTCATGCGGGTCCCTTCGCAGCGTCTGTGTCGCGGATCACCGTGCGGTCTGGACCAGTGCGCTGTCAATACGGAACACCCGCGCGCGGACCCCGTACGGACACGCGCGCGGGGCCCGGTGTCTCCGCGCACGGCACGGTTGTCGGTGCCATCCGGCAGAATTGAGTCCAGGGCCAGCGCACGCGCCGAAGCGGCGAGCTTCCGGCAGAGGTAATCGAGGGGCACGTATGTCCGGACTGATCGACACCACGGAGATGTATCTCCGCACCATCCTCGAGCTCGAAGAGGAAGGCGTGGTCCCGATGCGCGCCCGCATCGCGGAGCGGCTCGACCAGAGCGGGCCGACGGTGAGCCAGACGGTGGCGCGGATGGAGCGGGACGGCCTCGTGTCGGTGGCCAGCGACCGTCATCTGGAGCTGACCGACGAGGGCCGCCGCCTGGCCACGCGCGTGATGCGCAAGCACCGTCTGGCGGAGTGCCTGCTGGTCGACGTGATCGGCCTGGAGTGGGAGCAGGTGCACGCGGAGGCGTGCCGCTGGGAGCACGTGATGAGCGAGGCGGTGGAGCGCCGCGTGCTGGAGCTGCTGCGCCACCCGACCGAGTCGCCGTACGGCAACCCGATCCCGGGCCTGGAGGAGCTGGGCGAGAAGGACGGCGCGGACCCGTTCCTGGACGAGGGCATGGTGTCGCTGGCCGACCTCGCCCCGGGCTCGGACAGCAAGACGGTCGTGGTGCGCCGGATCGGCGAGCCGATCCAGACGGACGCGCAGCTGATGTACACGCTGCGCCGGGCGGGCGTGCAGCCCGGTTCGGTGGTGAGCGTGACGGAGTCGGCGGGCGGGGTGCTGGTGGGCAGCGGCGGTGAGGCGGCCGAGCTGGAGGCGGACATCGCCTCGCACGTGTTCGTCGCCAAGCGCTGACGGCCGTACGGCGGGGCACTGACGGGCGCCGTCGGGGCACGCGCCGATTCCAAGATCCAGTGTGCCGAATCGCAGCGGCCCGGGATTTCCCGTGCGAGGCTGTTGCGAGAGGCATATGACCTGAGGGGGGCGGGGAGAATGTGCCGCAGACACGTGGAGGGCCCCGGCGCCTCGCGGCGCCGGGGCCTGTCCTCCCCCATGCTGACCCGGAGCCCCGAGCTCCCAGGGTCATCCCCTTCGGACCGACTTCCCCGAGTGGTCCGCCTCCCGCGTAAGACCTCCCCCCGGTGGCGGCGATCATGCTTGGCGGAGGGTCACTCGTACGAGGGGTGTTGGTCGCGGGGAGGGGTTTTTCGAATAAGGGTTCGATAATCTGGGTGGGAGCAACGGCACGGCAGGAGCACGACGGCAGGACAGCGTACGGTCCGAGCGGAGCTAGGGGGGTGCCAGGCCCATGGCACGGCGCATCGGCGTGACGGGAGCGGGCGGCGTGAGCCTCGCCGCCTGGGAGTTCGCGGACCCGCCCAGGACGGACCCGGAGAACGACCCCGGGGTGCTGTTACTGCACGGCCTGATGGGACGCGCCTCGCACTGGGCGCCCACCGCCCGCTGGCTCTCCGAGCGGTACCGCGCGATCGCGCTCGACCAACGGGGCCACGGCCAGAGCGAGAAGCCCCAGGGGGCCGTCTACACCCGTGAGGCGTACGTCGAGGACGCGGAGGCCGCCCTCGAACAGCTCGGCCTCGCCCCCGCCGTCCTCATCGGCCACGCCATGGGCGCGCTGACCGCCTGGCAGCTCGCCGCCAAACGTCCCGACCTGGTGCGCGGACTGATCGTCTCCGACATGCGGGCCTCCGCCCTCGGCACGGCCTCGCAGCGCGACTGGGCCGACTGGTTCAAGTCCTGGCCCGTCCCCTTCGCCACGCTCGGCGACGTCCGCAAGTGGTTCGGCGAGGACGACCCCTGGGTGGAGCGCCCCCACCCGGCCCGCGGCGCCTTCTACGCCGAGGTGATGCACGAGTGCGCCGACGGCTGGCGCCCCGTCTTCGACCCGGAGCAGATGCTCAAGTCCCGCGAGACCTGGGTGTACGAGGCGCACTGGGAGGAGCTGGCCCAGGTCCGCTGCCCCGCGCTCGTGGTGCGCGGCCTCGACGGTGAGCTGGGGCGGGCGGAGGCGCAGGAGATGGTGCGGGTGCTGCCGCGGGGCAAGTACGCCGAGGTGGTCGACGCGGGGCATCTTGTGCACTACGACCAGCCGGAGGCCTGGCGGGGGGTCGTCGAGCCGTTTCTTGATGGGCTGGGCGAGTGAGTCGCCTCCTCGGAGGTCCCCTCACCCCCTGCTCACCGCCGTCAGGATCTCCGGCAGGTGGGTCGCCGTCCTGGGGGCCGCCAGGCGCAGGCCCAGCAGGGTGATCGTCGTTCCGTAGGCGGCGCCGACCGGCAGCAGCAGCCAGATCCAGGCGTCGCCGCCCGCGCTGACGTTCAGCCAGATGGCGAGGACGATGACGGGCGCGCACAGCAGGGCCGCCGCGACCATGCCCCCGAAGATCGCGATCCAGGCGAGCCCCGCCTGACCGGGGGCCACGTTCTTGTAGCCCTCCTGCGGGATGGAGTACGGGAAGCGGGCCGAGGTCCACGCGCCCGTCGCCAGCATCGCCCCGAGCAGCGCGAACGACAGCCCCAGCACCTCCGGCAGCCGCGGCCAGTCGCCGAGCAGCGCCGTCGTCAGGACGGTCACGAGCGTCGCGTACGGCAGGGTGATCACCAGCAGCGCCAGCGCCCGGCCGCGCAGTTCGACGTAGGCGTCCCGGCCGGAGGAGATGCTCAGGGCCACCATCCAGAACGCGGACGTGTCCTGCCCGAACTGGTTGTACATCTGGATGCCGAGCATCCCGGACGCGAAGCACGCGAAGTAGAGGGACCCGGTGCCCTGCACCGCGTTGAACACCGGAACGATCAGACCGATGGCGAGCGAGGTCACCCACGCCGACTTGGTCTTCGGATCGCGCCAGACGTAGCGCAGCGAGCGTTCCATCACCGTGCCGGTGCGGCCCCCGGGCAGCAGCCGGGCGAGCCCCGTCGAGGAGCGCCCGCGGACCTCGGCGTCGGCCGGCTGGAGGGTGGAGCCGTCGGGCGTGGTCATCAGCCGGGTCAGACTGCGCGCCCACGCCGCGATCAGCGCCGTCAACGCGGCTGCCGAGAGCGCCAGTTGGGCCACCGCCCGGCCGTACGCCCCCTCGCTCACGGAGTGCACCGCGGCCACCGCCGACGCCGGCGGCAGCCAGCCCACCACGTCGGCCGCCGGCGCGAGCCGGCCGAGGCCGGCCGAACCGAGGCGCTGCGCGCCGAAGTTGACCACCTGGGCGCCGATCGCGACGACCAGCCCGCTCAGCACGGCCAGGTCGCGGCCCTTGCGGCTGGTCAGCAGCCGGACGTTGGCGGCGGCCACGGCCCGCGCGAGCGCCACGCACACCAGCAGCCCGAGGACGACGGCGAGGACCGCGACGACGTACGCCGCCGTCCCGTGCGCCACCGCCAGCACACAGCCGAGCAGCAGGAGCAGGGTGAACAGCGGGCCGATCCCGACCAGCGAGGCCGCCAGCAGGGCCCGGACGAGCGGCCGGGGCCGCAGCGGCAGCATCACCAGACGGGTCGGGTCCAGGGTCTCGTCGCCGCTCGGGAAGAACAGCGGCATCACCGCCCAGCCCAGCGCCAGCACGGCCGCCCCGAGCACCGCGACCGCCTCGATGTGCGCGTGCCCGCGCAGCGCGACCATGCCGAGCAGTTGCAGCACGGCGAAGAGCAGCGCCACCACGGCGGACGCGACGAACACCGCGCGCCGCCCGCCGGACTGCCGCAGCCCGTTGCGCAGCAGGGACAGCTTCAGCCGTACGACGGTGGGCGTCACGCCGCTCACCGGCCGCCGCCCAGCCAGTCGAGGTCCGAGGCGGCGTCGCGCTCCCGCGCCCCCACGAGTTCCAGGAATGCTCCCTGAAGGGTGGTGTGCGCCCCGCGCACGTCGGCCAGCGGCCCGGTCGCCCGGATGCGCCCGGCGGCCATCACGGCCACCCAGTCGCACAGCGACTCGACGAGCTCCATGACGTGGGAGGAGAAGACGACGGTCGCTCCGGAGCCGGTGTAGCGCTCCAGGACGCCGCGGATGGTCTGCGCGGAGACCGGGTCGACGCCCTCGAACGGCTCGTCGAGGAAGAGGACCTCGGGATTGTGGAGGAGCGCGGCCGCGAGCCCGATCTTCTTGCGCATGCCGGTCGAGTAGTCGACCACCAGTTTGTGCTGTGCCCCGGCCAGGTCGAGCACGTCGAGCAGCTGGGTGGCCCGCTTGTCCACCTCGGCGCCGGGCAGCCCGCGCAACCGCCCGGAGTAGCCCAGCAGTTCACGCCCCGACAACCGCTCGAACAGCCGCAGCCCCTCCGGCAGCACCCCGATCCGGGCCTTGACCGCGACCGGGTCCCGCCACACGTCGTGCCCGACGACCTCGACGGACCCCTGATCGGGCCGCAGCAGACCGGTCACCATGGAGAGCGTGGTGGTCTTCCCGGCCCCGTTCGGCCCGACGAGCCCGACGAACTTCCCCGCAGGCAGCTCCAGATCGACCCCGGCGACGGCGACCTGCTGCCCGAACCGCTTCCACAGCCCCCGCACCCGTACGGCGGCGGTACCAGAGCCGGTGTTCTCCGTCATGGGCTGAACCCTACGGTCGTTCGGGCCGCCCCCACAGGGGCGACCCACGCCTAGGGCGTGTTTCGGAAGTCCCGCCTGGCCCGCGACGCCTGGCACGCACACTCGCTGCGTTGTCGGAACGCCCGAGTACATCCAGTACGAGGGCGATCCTCCGCCTTGCGATTGCACGCACCAGACGCCGCGGGCCCCGCCCTCCGGGCGGACGGCGCTACTTTCGAAACACGCCCTAGCGGTCCCTTCCGCACGCGTACGCGAGGGACGAGACCAGTTCCTCCGCGTCCGGCAGCCACCGGTTCACCGCGTTCGGCCGGCACACCCACTGCACGGCCCCCCGCGACCCGACCCGCGTGGGCGGCGCCGCCACGTACGTCCCGTCGCCCAGCGCCGTGAGGTCCAGCACCTCCGGCGACCAGCCGATCCCGCGCAGCAGGTCGGACACCTTCGCCGCCGCCCCCGGCAGCACGAAGAAGTGCATCCGGCGGTCCGGTGTCAGCGTCACCGGACCCGGGGTCAGCTCCATCCGCTCCAGCCGCGCCAGCGCGAGGAACCCGGCGCTCTCCGGGACGGACAGCGTGTCGAACGTACGTCCCGTCGGCAGCAGGATCGACGCCGCCGGCTGCTTCTGCCACATCCGCCGCGTCACGGTCGGGCTGCCGGTCGCCTGCTCCGCCCAGTCGGCGCGCGCCGGGTGCGCGCCGGGCACGGGACAGCGGTCGTCGCCGCACGAGCACCGGTGCGCCCCTTCGGCGGCCTCCAGCCAGGTGCCGGGGAACACGTCCCAGTGACGCTCCGCGGCGTACCGGACGGCGGTCTCCAGCAGGGAGTCCCCGCGCTGCTTCGGGATCTGCCCGGTGTCGGCACCCGTGATCGTCTCTTCCACGCCCCACTCAACTCCCGCACCCACCCGGGGTTACGGCCGGTACCGCGCGCGGGGGAGGGGCATCGATTCGGCAATCGGGGCGCATGGATGCATGGGCGGGGGCGCGCGGGAGGAAGCGGGGCGGGGACGGGGTAGCCACGAAGGGGGTCGGCATCCGCCTTTACCCCGGCAATCCTCGCATGTCCCGCATTGTCGACCGTGATGCGGGGCATCGATCTTCACTGCCGGATCTTTTGTCCAGGGGCTCGCAGGGGGTAACACATGGCCGCACGGCCTCTCGTCGCGCGACAGCCGAACGAACGGCTTCAGGCGCTCATCCAGGAGGCGGGGTGCTCCAACGCCGGGCTCGCCCGCCGCGTCAACATGTGCGGCGCCGAGCACGGTCTCGATCTGCGGTACGACAAGACGTCGGTGGCCCGTTGGCTGCGCGGCCAGCAGCCGCGGGGCCGCGCCCCGGCGATCATCGCCGAGGCGCTGGGCCGCAAGCTGGGCCGTACGGTCACGATCGACGAGATCGGGATGGCCAACGGCAAGAACCTCGCCTCGGGCGTGGGCCTCCAGTTCTCGCCGACGGTGCTGGGGGCCATCGAGCAGGTCTGCGAGCTGTGGCGCAGCGACGTGGGCCGGCGGGACTTCCTGTCCGGTTCGACGGTCGCCGCGTCCGCGCTGGTCGAGCCCAGCCGCGACTGGCTGATCTCGGCGCCGGACGCGCAGGTCGCCCGGCAGGCGGGGCCGCGCGTGGGCCAGTCCGACGTGGCGGCGGTGCGCGCGATGACCCAGGCGCTGACCGACCTCGACCACCAGTACGGCAGCGGGCATGTGCGCCCCGTCGTCGTGCACTACCTCAACAGCGTCGTCTCCGGGCTGCTCGCCGGCTCCTACCGGGAGGCGGTCGGCCGCGACCTGTTCGCCGCGGTGGCCCGACTCACCGAACTCGCCGGGTACATGGCGGTCGACACCGGCCAACCCGGCCTCGCCCAGCGGTACTACATCCAGTCGCTGCGGCTCGCACAGGCCGCGGGCGACCGGGGATACGGCGGTTACGTCCTCGCCGCGTCCATGAGCCACCTCGCCGCACAGCTCGGGAACCCGCGTGAGATCGCGCAGTTGGCGCGGGCGGCGCAGGAGGGCGCGCGCGGGCGGGTGACACCGCGCGCGGAGGCGATGTTCTTCGCGGCCGAGGCGCGCGGGCACGCCCTGATGGGCGACGCGCGGGCGGCCGAGGACGCCTCCGGGCGGGCGGTCACGGCGATGGAGGGCGCCGACGCGGAGTCCGGGGACGACCCGGTGTGGATCGCGCACTTCGACGAGGCGTACCTGGCCGACGAGTTGGCGCACTGCCACCGCGACCTGGGCCAGGCCGAGGCGGCGGCGCGGGCGGCGGAGCGCTCGCTGGCCGGGCACCCGGCGAACAGGGCGCGCCGGCGGGCGATCGGATATGTGTTGCTCGCCACGGCCCAGGTGCAGCAGCGGGAGGTCGAACAGGGCTGCCACACCGGTCTGAAGGCGGTCGAACTGCTGGGGACCCTCCGCTCCAACCGGGGCGCCGAGTACCTGGAGGACTTCCAGCAGCGGCTGGAGCCGTACCGGGACGAGCCGGTGGTGAGGGAGTTCGGGGCCCGGCTGGACCTCCAGCAGGCCGCGTGAACGAAAGCCCTGTCCGGGTGTGAACACGGGGGAAACGAGCCGCGGGCGCGCGGGAGGTGCCGTGAACAGCGTGCCGCGGCTCGGTTTTGTTACCGCCGTCACAGGGCAGAAGATCACGCCCTGAGCTGCGTGGCACCCGGCTCGGGGGACCCGGTAGCGTGAGCCGTTGATTCCGAAGGTCCCCCATTCGTAGGAGTCCCGGTGACGCAGAGTGGACAGGGCGAGCCCGCGCGCGAAGGCATCGTGCTGCCCTCCGACGGTGGCGAGCCCCTGTTGCCGGGTGCGGCGGGCGGCCCGGCCGCCCCGCTCCCGGCGGCCCCGAGCGGCCACGGCCCGGCCTCGGCCCCGCCCGGCGGCCAGGCGTGGGGTCAGCCGTGGGGCCCAGGGCAGGAGCAGCAGCAGCCGCAGATCGGCCAGGGCTGGTCCCAGGCCGCCGACCAGTGGGGCACGGAACAGCCCGCCGCGTGGAACGCCGGCCAGGGCGCGGGCCCGCTGCCCGCGGAGGGCGCCCCGGCCCCGTCGTACGACCAGGGCGGTTATCCCGGCTCGTACGGGCAGGGCGCCGACGGGGCCCGGCAGGCGTACGGCCAGGGACCCGACGCGGCCCACGCCGGGTACGGACAGCCGTACGCGGCGAACGGCGCCGACGGCTACGGCGCCCCCGGCGGCGCTGCCCTTCCCCAGGCCCACCAGGCGGCGGAGAACGCGACCCAGTACCTGCCGCCGGTGGCGAACACCCCCGTGGACGAGGGCGCGACCCAGTTCATACCGCCCGTCCCCGCCGCTCCGGTGGACGAGGGGGCGACGCAGTACATACCGCCGGTCGGTCCCGGGGCGATGCCGCACGCGGAGGCGGCCACCCAGTACATCCCGCCGGTGCCCGGCGGTTACGGCGAGGAGCGCCAGCCGCCCGCCGAGTTCGACAACCTCTTCCGCGACGGCTCCGAGGGCCAGGCCCCGTCCACCCAGCAACTCCCGCGCTTCGAGCAGCCGCAGGCCCCCTACGGAGGCCGGCCGCAGCAGTCGTACGGCGGCCCGCAGGAGCAGGGTGCGGGCGGCGGCCGGCGCGGCGCCCAGGCGGACGAGGGGGGCCGCGGCGGACGCTCGCGCGTGCCGCTGATCGCCGCCGTGGGCGTCGGCATCGCCGTCCTCGGCATCGGCGCCGGCGCGCTGCTCAGCGGCGGCGGGGACGGCGACCAGGACACCGACAACGCGCCCGTGGCCGCCTCGGCCCCCGCGGCCGACGGCTCCCCGGGCGCCGACCCGGCCCAGCAGCAGGCCGCGGAGCTGGACAAGCTGCTCGCCGACAGCGGCAGCAGCCGCGCCTCGGTGATCAAGGCGGTCGCCGACGTGAAGTCCTGCGACAACCTGGACGGCGCCGCCGCGGACCTGCGGGACGCGGCCAAGCAGCGGGCCGAGCTGGTCACCCGGCTGTCGAAGCTGTCCGTGGACAAGCTGCCCGAGAACGCCGCGCTGACCGACGCGCTCACCAAGGCGTGGCAGGCGTCCGCGTCCGCCGACAACCACTACGCGGCCTGGGCCGACCAGACCGCGGCCAAGCACGGCTGCCGCAAGGGCCAGGCCCGTTCGACCGCCCAGACCCAGGAGGGCAACCGGGCGAGCGGCACGGCCAGCACCGAGAAGTCCAAGGCGGCCGGCCTGTGGAACACGATCGCCGAGAAGTACGGCCTGACCGAGCGCCAGCCCACCCAGCTGTGAGCGGACCCGGGCGACGGGACACGGTGCAGTGGGACACGGTGCGGCGGCGCACGCGGCGTACGCCGCCGCCCGGGTCAGTCGATGTCCGCGTTCTCCAGGGTGCCGGTCACGTCCATGACCCCGCCGTCGCGGGCGGCCTCGAGCCGGCCGCCCTTGACCACCTGGAGGGTCACGTCCGCGTTCACCAGCCGCGAGAAGCCGACCGAGGCGAGCTTGCCCTGGTAGGGCCACTTCAGGGTGGGCGTGAGGCCGCCCGTGGCCACCTGGAAGCCGTCGTCGAGGACCTGGCGCACGTTGCGGGAGGTCACGTCACCGTCGCCGATCTTCTCCAGGACGGCCTTCAGCACGGTGTACGCGATCCACGTGGTCTGCACTCCGGCGTCCGCGGGGTCGATGCGGTTGTCGCCGAACGCCTCCTCGTTGATGACCTTCTTCATCGGGTTCCAGCGCGCGTCGGAGACCACCGGGTACCAGCCCGTGATGTAGGCGCCCTCGTACGGCCCGTTCGCACCGCCCGTCGAGTTGATCACCGTCTGGTCGACGCTGCCGAGCACGGTGGCCGTGCGCACGTCCGGGAAGTCCTCCCGCACGCGTCGGAAGGAGTCCATGAAGGTGTCCGTGCGGTCGCCGAGCGCGGGCACCACGCAGCCCTTCTTCGCAGGGTCCCCGGTCGCCGAGGTCAGCGCGCGCTCGGACTGCTTGGTGTACTCGGTGGCGACCTCGGCCGCGAGCTGGTCGGTCGCCGCGTCGTGCCGGCCGGCGACGAGGCCCGAGTCGAGCAGCGCGGGCAGTTCGTCGCCGGCGATGCTGTCGGGGCGGACCAGGGTGACGGGGCCGCAGCCGCCGGCCAGTGCCTTGCCGAGGCCGGCCAGGAGGGTGGGCTGCCCGCCGTTGACCGGGTAGGACATGGAGCTGGTGAACTCCTCGTTGGTGACGCCGTACCCGCCGATGTAGGGGATGCCGGCGCCTTCCAGCGGGGCGAAGTAGGAGTCGCCGAACTGGCTGTAGGAGCCGACGACGGCGATGACGTCCTCGTCGGCGGCCTTGCGGGCGCACTTGGCGGCGCCCACGCTGTCGTTGTGGTCGTTGCAGGTCAGGACTTCGAGCTTGCGCCCGTTGATGCCGCCGTGGGAGTTGATCCAGCGGGAGTAGGCGACCGCCATGGCCGGCATGCCCGGCTTGTTGGTGGCCTCCGTGTCCTGCGGGGCCCAGGTCATGACCCTGATGGGGTCGTCGCCGGAACCGCCGGGCAGGACGCCGCAGCCGGCCACGAGGGACGCGCAGGCCACCAGGGCTCCCGCGGACAGAACGGTGGCTCTGCCGGGCCTGGTGGTGAAGGGGCGGATGGTAGTGCGGATACGTAGCCTGCGGGTCATGGTTCCGCACGATTCCGCCACACCGCTAACCGGTGAGTGACCTTTGGTCAATGATGGGTGACATGCAGGTGAATTGCGGGGGCCGGTGAGGAGCCGGGTGAGAGGAACGTACGATCGATGACCGTGCAAGGTTCGGAGAACACTTCCCGTCGCGGCCGTCGCTCCTCCACCATGGGCGGCATGCCACTCAACGACATGCCCTGGTGGCGCTGGCGCAGCAATGTGCGTTCCGCGCTGCACATGCTCTCCGACCAGACGTTCCAGCGGGACGTCTGGCTCGCGGGCGTCGACGGGTACGGCGACGTCACGGACGCCGTCTACCGGCTCGTCGAGGACACCTGGCTGGACAACTGGTCCGCCGAGAAGTACGTCGGCACGATCTTCCGGGACTCGCAGGAGGCGGCGCTCGTCGACACCGCCGTGCTGCGGGTGCTGCGGATCATGCACCAGGTGGGACCGGACGCGCCCGTGCAGACGTACCTCGACCACCACGCCTGGCCGGAGGCCGTGCGGGCGGCGCGGGACGCGCACGTGCGGATGTCGGCGAGCGACGGGGAGGACCCGGACACGCCGCCGCGGAGCCTCGAGGTGCTGCACCTCATGACGCGGTCCGCGTAGCGGACGGCCGCCCGCCGGACGGGGGCGGTGTGGGACCCTGTTCCGCATGACAGACCAGTCCGTCCCGGCCAGGGCCGACCAGTACGTTCTCACCGTGACCTGCCCCGACAAGCAGGGCATCGTGCACGCCGTGTCGAGCTATCTGTTCATGACCGGCTGCAACATCGAGGACAGCCAGCAGTTCGGCGACCACGACACGGGGCTGTTCTTCATGCGCGTCCACTTCTCGGCGGAGCCGCCGGTGACGCTGGAGAAGCTGCGGGCGAGCTTCGCGGCGATCGGCGACTCCTTCCACATGGACTGGCAGATCGACGAGGCCGACCGGAAGATGCGGATCGTCCTGATGGTCAGCAAGTTCGGGCACTGCCTGAACGACCTGCTGTTCCGGACGCGGATCGGGGCGCTGCCGGTGGAGATCGCGGCGGTGGTGTCCAACCACACCGAGTTCGCCGAGCTGGTGGAGTCGTACCACGTTCCCTTCCACCACATCCCGGTGACGACGGACAACAAGGCGCAGGCCGAGGCGCGGCTGCTGGAGCTGGTGCGCGAGCTGGACGTCGAGCTGGTGGTGCTGGCCCGGTACATGCAGGTCCTCTCGGACGACCTGTGCAAGCAGCTCAGCGGGCGGATCATCAACATCCACCACTCGTTCCTGCCGAGCTTCAAGGGCGCGAAGCCGTACCACCAGGCGCACGCGCGGGGCGTGAAACTGATCGGCGCGACCGCGCACTACGTCACGGCCGACCTCGACGAGGGCCCGATCATCGAGCAGGAGGTCGAGCGCGTCGGCCACGGCGTCACCCCCGACCAACTGGTCGCCATCGGCCGCGACGTGGAGTGCCAGGCCCTGGCCCGCGCGGTCAAGTGGCACGCGGAGCACCGCATCCTGCTCAACGGTACCCGCACGGTGGTCTTCGCGTAGCCCCCTCCGCGGGGGCCGGGCCACGGCGGGGCTACATGCGGCTCAGGGCCGCCGTCGCCGTCAGGACCTCCCCGATGGCCGTGCGGTCGCCCTCCTGGCCCGTGGCCGCCTCCTGCGGGGTCACGTGGCCCGCGGCGAGACGGCAGAACTCGACGCCGTCCAGGACGACATGGGCCACCTCGTCCGGGGCGGAGCCCACCGCGTCCGGCGGATCGAGCGGGATCAGCCACTCGCCGCCGCCCAGCCCCTCCACCTCCAGCCGCAGGCTGCGGCCCGGCGCCCCCGCCGTCACGAGGCGCGGAGCGGACAGCCCGGCCCGCCGCCGGGCCGCCAGCGCGGTCGGCAGCATCCGCGCGGCCAGGTCGATCATGCCGTGCAGATGCCGGGGGGAGGGCGGCGCGTACGGGTAGTCCACCGCGTCCGCGATGTCCTCCGCGTGCACCCAGCACTCGAAGGCCCGCTCCACCATCGCGTCGTGCAGCGGCAGCGCGAAGTCGCCGTACGACACCCCGAGCTTCCCGGCGTCGCCGCCCGTGAAGGACACGGTCCGCACCAGGTCGTGGCTCTGCTCCCGCCACGGCGCCCGCACCGCGCGGGTCGGCGGCAGGCGCGAGGCCCGCCAGTACGCCTCGGTGCGCGCGGCGGGTCCCACGGACGTCCGCGCGTCCCCCTCGGCCAGCGGGTCGTCCAGCCCGAGCGCGACCGCCACCAGCCCGTCCACGGACAGCAGATGGGCGATCACCCCGGCCACCGTCGTACGGCGGCCGACCGGACCGTCCTCGCCGAACCACCGCAACCGCACCGGTGCGTGCCACTCCGCGTCCCCGATGTCCTGCAACAGCGCGTCGAGCCGCGCGGTCTCGGCGTCGTACGGCGCCGCCCACTCCGGTACGGGGACGCGCGGCGGCCGGCGTTCCAGACAGCTCTCCAGGACCCGCCTGCGCAGGCCCGGGTCCAGGTCGAGGTTCTCCGGCTGGTGCAGCAGGCCCACGGCGTCGCGCAGCCGCACGGCCTCGTCCGCGCAGGCCCCGCACGCGCCGAGGTGCTCCTCGACGGCGGCGCTCTCCGCGGCCGAGCAGGCGGCCAGCGCCCAGGCGCCCAGCAGGGAGCGCAGCACCTCGTGCGCCAGCACGAGCGGCGCGGCCGGCATCACGTCCTCCGGCGGCGGCAACGGCCGCCCGCCGTCCTCGACGGACACCCGGGGCAGCGGTATCCGAGGCGTCCGCCCGGGCCCCGGCCACTCCTCCCGGCTCCCACCACGGCCCCCAGGCCCTCGTCCCCCCGGTCCGGAGTCACCCGGCCCGCTCTCCTCCGCGTCCCGGCCGTCCCCGTAAGGCTCCTCGTGGGCGCCCCGGCCCTCGGCGCCGCTCACTGCGCACCTCCGTGTCCCGGCGGTGTCCCCGCGTCATGGGCGGTGGACAGCAACTGGAGGCCGAGACGGAGCCTCCGGCGGGCCTCGTCCTCGGTGACGCCCAGGTCGGCCGCGGTCTGCCGGTAGTCGCGCCGCTGGACGTAGGCCAGCTCCAGGGCGATCCGCAGCGGGGCCGGCATGGAGTGCACGATGTAGTCCGCGCGGGCGGCGATCGAGGCGCTGCGCACCTTCAGCTCCAGGTTCCGCTCGACCTCCGCCGGGTTTGTGCCGGCCGCCCCGTCCGCCCCCTTTGGGCCGTGGCCCTGTGCGAGCGCCGCGGTCTCGGTCGCCCGCAGCCGCTGCACGGCCAGCCGGTGGGTGAGCTCGGCGATCCAGGAGCGCAGCGGTCCCCCCTGCGGGTCGTACGCCTCCGGGTGTTCCCAGACATGGGCGAAGACCTCGCGGGTGATCGTGTCGGCGGCGCGCTCGTCGTCGAGGACGCGGTGCGCGAGTCCGTGCACGAGCGAGGCGAACCGGTCGTAGAGCTCGCCGAGGGCCGCCGCCTCACCGCGGGTGAGCCGCTGCTGCATCCTGCGGTCCCAGCGGGGCGGTGTGTCCTTCCTCGCCATGCGGCCCCCTCCCGATGCCCGTGGCCGATGTGTGTCCACCGTCTCCTCGAATGTAGTCGGCACGCTCGACGGCGCCCCTCTTACCTGATTGATCTTCTCCACTCAAGCCCGCATCTGATCGAACAGGATTGAAGTCGACTAAAACAAGCCTCTTATGACTGCTTTCCGTTTTCGTCTTGGTGTTTCAGGGAACGGCCGGTGGGCAGCCGCGCTCCAGAGAAGCGTAAGAAATGCTTCCGTTTCCGGCTGGTTCCGGGACGTGACGGCGAGCGAAAGGCGTGGTGGTGGCGCTCAACGTGATCGAAGGCGAGCGCGGCGGCTGGGCCGTGCTCCAGGTGTCGGGAGAACTGGACCTGGTGACCTCGCCGGTGCTGCGCCAGCGGGTGCACCACGCGGTGGCCGACGGCCACCGGAGTCTTGTCGTCGACCTCTCCGAGGTCTTCTTCTGCGACTCCAGCGGGGTGGGCGTGCTCATAGCCTCCCGTCGGCTGATCCGCTCCTGCCAGGGCCGGTTGCGGCTGATCCTGCCGGCCCGGGGCGCGGAGGACGGCTCGCACGTCAACCGTGTCCTCGGCGCGCTCGGCGTACGGCGGCTGTTCGACATCCACCCCGACGTCGAGGCGGCCACCGACGACGAGGCCGGCCCCCTCTCGGCGTGACGTGACCCCCTCCCGTGTGACCCGTCTCACTCCCGGTGCGGCGCCGTTGTCCCGGAATTCCCCCGGTCTTGGCACAAGCGCCGTTTTCCCGCTCCCGGACCGCCCCTGACGTCGTACGCTCCGTGCGAGACGCACCCACGTGAGGTAAGGCGGCCCGAAAAGACATGGTCAGCACCGAGTACGAGCGCAGGATCGCGGCCCGGTTCGCCACGTTCGACCAGGACGGCAACGGCTACATCGACCGCGAGGACTTCAGCGGCGCGGCCAAGGCGCTGCTAGCCGAGTTCGGGACGGCGGCCCGCTCCGACAAGGGGCAGGCGCTGTACGCCGGGGCCGAGGCGTTCTGGCAGGGCATGGCCGGCATAGCGGACCGGGACGGCGACCAGCGCATCACCCGCGACGAGTTCGTGGGCGGAGCCGTCAAGCGGCTGCGCGACAACCCCGACCGGTTCGCGGAGATCGCCCGCCCCTTCCTGCACGCCGCCCTCGCCCTCGCGGACCCCGACGCCACCGGCTCGGCCACGGTGGCGGACACCGTGCGCGTGCTGCGCATCCTCGGCGTCCCGACGGAACTCGCCGGGCCGGCCGCCGCCGCGCTGGACACCGACGGTGACGGGCGGGTGCGCGAGGAGGAGATCGTGCCCGCGTTCGCCCGGTACTTCACCGTCCCCGAGTAGCGGCCGGCCGCCCCGCGGCAACTCCACCACCCCTGCGGCAACTCCACCGCCCGCGGCGGCCGTTCCCGCCCGCCCCCGCGTCCCCGCTCGACCGGGGCACGCAACACGCCCGGACGAGAAAGCAGTTCGGGCGCTCCCGTGAACCTTCCCGGACGGCCGCCCCGACACGCGGGCGGCCGTCCGGGCCCCGATGCCGGCTCGTACGACGATCCGCGCGGCCGACCGGCCGGCGGTGTCCGCGTCCCGCCCCCGCGCCCCCGGCCCGCGCCCCGCCGCGGTGGCCGGCGCCGGCGGCTCCACCTGCGGATCCGGTCGCGGTCCTCTTCCTCGGCGCGACCATCCGGTCACACAGGGTGAGGAGTTGTGCGCCCCGAACTGGTCGCCTCGGTCATCGGAATTCGCGCCGGCCTGCGCAATCGACGGACCGCTCACGGGAGATGTCGCGGATCGTGGCATACCGGAATCACGGAGCGTTGATATCGGGTTGTGTCCAATGCGTGACTCGTCACGGCCCGGAGTCGGCTGTCCGCTCCGGTACCTTCTGTGAAATGCGAGTGGTTCCGAGCACGAGCCAGGCCGACGGCGCTCCCGAAAGGGCTCCGGTTCCGGCGTCATGTGCCCCTGCTCGCAAGGTGGCCAGGGCTTTTGTCCCCACCCGTTCGACTCCCCGCCGCGAGCGTCGCACAGTATGCCGCACGCGTACTCCTTCGCGCTGGAATATGCCCGAAGCGCTTGTTGGGGTGACTGTACGTCAACCATGCTGTCTCGTAAGGGAATCACGTTCCGTGACCCTTGCTCTGGCCGTTGTTCTGGCCATGCAGAAAATGGCTACGATCGTGGCCTTCGTCGTGCCGTGCGCGCGACGCGGGTTCATGTGTCCGCCGGTTCGGATGGTGTGAGCGGTGCAGGTGCTTCAAGTGCAGCTGGAGATCCGGCCCGACCCCGCGGAGGTGGGGCGGGCGAGGAGGTGGGCGCGCTCGCGCCTCGCCGGGTCGGGCATAGCGGCCGACGAACCGCTGGCCGAGACCCTGATCCTGCTGGTCTCCGAGCTGGTCACCAACGCGGTGGTGCACACCGGTTGCCCCGCCGTGCTGCGGCTGTGCCTGCCCCGCGCGGAGGAGGAGGCGGCCCCCGTGCGGCTGGAGGTGGCCGACAGCAGCACCCGCGCGCCGGTGCCGCGCTGCGCGGACGGCACGGCGACCGGCGGCCGGGGCCTCGCCCTCGTCGACGGCCTCGCCGACCGCTGGGGCTGGAGTCCCGAGGGGGCGGGCAAGCGCATCTGGTGCGAACTCGACCGCTGCGAACGGACCGGGTCGGCCGCGGCGACGGCGTTCACGGGCGCCCTCCCGACGTACGAGGGCCTGGCGTTCGAGGCCGTGTAGGGCCCTCGGCCGCTGCGCGTCCGGGCGCCGCGGGCCCCGGCCCCGGGCATCCCGGTCGCAGGGGCGCGGGAAGCCGTCGTGCGACCCCCGCGTGCGGTGAGCGGTGCGCCGGGGTGTGCCTCCGTGCGCACCCATCGGAAAACGGGCGTACGTCACAAAGCTCCGCAGACGTGTTGACGCCGCGTGATCGTGTGATCACGCTGGGGAGGACGATTCGCCGCGAGGGGACGGTGAGGGCCCCGGTGACGGGGGCCCTCACCGAGAGCGGGTCGAACCGAACGGCGGCGTCGCGTCCGGCGCACCGGCGCGCGCCGCCACCCCCCGTCCCGATGTTCCCCACCTTTTCTCCACAACCTGTGGACAACTTCCGGCGCGTCAGTCGGGCACCCCGTCCGGGACGCCCGTGCGGAAGGTCCTGCGATAGGCCGTGGGTGTGACGCCGAGGCTCGACTGGAGGTGCTGACGCATGGACTGGGCCGTGCCGAAGCCCGCCTCCCGCGCCACCCGGTCGACCGAGAGGTCCGTGGACTCCAGCAGATGGCGGGCGCGCTCCACCCGCTGCCGGGTGAGCCACTGCCCCGGGCTGACGCCGACCTCCTCGCGGAAGCGGCGGGTGAAGGTGCGCACCGACATGGCCTCCCGCCCGGCCATGTCGCGCAGCTGGATCGGCTCGTGCAGCCGGGCCAGCGCCCAGGCGCGGGCGACCGACGTCGTGGCCACCTGCGGGTCGGGCACCGGGCGGTGGATGTACTGCGCCTGACCGCCGTCGCGGTAGGGCGGGACGACCGTGCGGCGGGCCACCTCGTTGGCGACCGCCGTGCCGTGGTCGCGGCGCACGATGTGCAGGCACAGGTCGATGCCGGCGGCGACCCCGGCCGAGGTCAGCACGTCGCCGTCGTCGACGAACAGCACGTCCGCGTCCACCCTGACCCGCGGGAACAGCCGCTGGAAGTGGTCCGCGTCGGCCCAGTGCGTGGTCGCCGGGCGCCCGTCCAGCAGCCCCGCGGCGGCGAGGACGTAACCGCCGGTGCAGATGGCGGCGAGCCGGGTGCCGGGGCGGATCCGGGCCAGCGCCGCGGCCAGCTCGTCCGTCAGCCTGCCCTCCTCGAACACCGGCCCGAGCGCGTACGACGCCGGGACCACGACCGTGTCCGCGGCGGCCAGGGTCTCCGGGCCGTGCCGTACGTCGATGGAGAAGTCGGCCTCCGTCTCGACCGGGCCGGGCGGACGGACCGAGCAGGTGACGACCTCGTACAGCAGGCGGCCCCGCGCGTCCTTCGGGCGGCCGAAGATGCGGTGCGGGATGCCCAGTTCGAAGGGGAGCAGACCGTCCAGGGCGAGGACGGCCACACGATGCGGGCGGAACTCCGGCTCACCGTTCATGGCCCGATCCTAGTGAATGCTGTCCTTCGGGCCACTCGTCGCGGTACGCCTGATTCCGGATGCTCGATCCCGTGACCCAGACCCACCCGACGGAAGCCGCCGACGAGCCCACCACCGCACCGACCACCGAACTCACCACCACCGCTCCCACCGGCGGGTCCGCTGCCGGGTCCGCCCCGGCGCGGCGGACCCGGCGGGTGCACCGGGCCTGGTTCGTGGCCGCGGTCACCTTCGTCACGATCATCGGCGCCGCCGCCTTCCGCTCCCTGCCCGGACTGCTCATCGACCCGCTGCACGACGAGTTCGGCTGGTCGCGGGGCACGATCGGCGCCGCCGTCTCCGTCAACCTCGCGCTCTACGGGCTCACCGCCCCGTTCGCCGCCGCGCTGATGGACCGCTTCGGCATCCGCAAGGTGGTCGCGGTCGCCCTCACCGTGATCGCCGTCGGCTCCGGGCTGACCGTGTGGATGACAACGGCCTGGCAGCTGATGCTGTGCTGGGGCCTGCTCGTCGGCCTCGGCTCCGGCTCCATGGCCCTGGCGTTCGCCGCGACCGTCACCAACCGCTGGTTCACCACCCACCGCGGACTGGTCAGCGGCATCCTGACCGCCGCCTCCGCCTCCGGCCAGCTGATCTTCCTGCCGCTGCTGTCCTGGATGGTCGAGGCCCACGACTGGCGCCCCGCCGCCGTCACCGTCGCCCTGGCCGCCCTCGCCGTCGTGCCCTTCGTGTGGCTGCTGCTGCGCGACCACCCGGCCGACGTGGGCGAGCGGCCGTACGGCGCCGAGGAGTTCGTCCCCAAGCCCGCCCCGGTCACCGGCGCCGCCCGCCGTGCGCTCGGGGTCCTGTTCTCCGCCGTGCGCACCGGGCCCTTCTGGCTGCTCGCCGGCACCTTCGCGATATGCGGCGCCTCCACCAACGGCCTCGTCCAGACCCACTTCGTGCCCGCCGCCCACGACCACGGCCTGCCCGTCACCACGGCGGCCTCGCTGCTCGCGGTGATCGGCGTCTTCGACGTGGTCGGCACCATCACCTCCGGCTGGTTCACCGACCGCTTCGAACCGCGCCGGCTGCTCGCCGTCTACTACGCCCTGCGCGGCCTCTCGCTGCTGTTCCTGCCGATGCTGCTCGGCCCGGCCGTCCACCCGCCGATGATCTTCTTCATCGTCTTCTACGGACTCGACTGGGTCGCCACCGTGCCGCCCACCCTGGCCCTGTGCCGCGAGCAGTTCGGCGAGGACAGCGCCATCGTCTTCGGCTGGGTCCTGGCCTCGCACCAGGTCGGCGCGGCCCTCGTCGCCTTCCTCGGCGGGGTCGCCCGCGACGTCTTCGGGACGTACGACATGGTCTGGTACGCCTCCGGGGCGCTGTGCGCGGCGGCGGCCCTGATGGCGCTGGTCATCCGGCGCCGTCCCGCCCCCGCCGCCGTTCCCGCCCTCGGCTGAGTCACCCCGGCAGCCGGGACAGCTCCGCGCCCCCGCGCCGCGCGACCGCCCTCGCGATCTTCTCGGCGTCCCTGGCCAGCTCGCGCAGCGTGCCGCTGATCGGGGTGGTGAAGCCGGTGAAGTACAGGCCGGGGGAGCCGTCGGCGGTGCGGGCGCCGTGGACGGCGGGCAGGCCGCGCCCGTCGAGCACACCGAGGTGTCCGACCAGGCCCTCCAGGGCGCGCACGTACCCGGTCGCGGCGATCACCGCGTCCGGCGAGAGCGGGCCGCCGTCGGCGAGGACGACCTTCCCGTCCTCGAAGGACTCGACGGCGGCGACCACCTCCACCGTCCCCTTGCGCACCGCCTCGACCAGACCGACGTCCTGGACCGGGATCGCGCCCTGCCGCACCCGGCTGTAGAGCCCGGTGTCCGGCCGGGGCAGCCCCTGCGCGGACAGGTCGGGCAGGCTCAGCCGGGCCATCGGCCGGGCGAGCCGGTCGACGAGCCGCACGGGCAGCCGTCGCACCAGCACGGCCGTGTACTGGGCGGGCCACCCGGCGGTGGAGCGCCGCACGATGTGCGGCACCGTGCGCACGGCCAGCCGTACCCGGGAGGCGCCGCCCTCCACCAGGTCCACGGCGATCTCCGCGCCCGTGTTGCCCGCGCCGACGACCAGGACGTCCCGGCCGGCGTAGGGCCCGGGGCCGCGGTAGGCGGAGGCGTGCAGGAACTCGCCGGTGTACGCGTCCCGCCCGGCCCAGCCCGGGACGTACGGGGTGTGGTTGTAGCCGGTGGCCACGACCACCGCGCCGCCGGTCAGCTCCCGGCCGCCGGTGGCGCGCAGCAGCCAGCCGCCGTCGGCGGCGCGCTCGACGCGGGAGACCTCCACGCCGGTGACGATCTCCAGTTCGTGGACCTCGGCGTACTTCTCCAGGTAGCGCACCATGTCGTCGCGGGACGTCCAGCGGCCGAAGCGGCGCGGCAGCGCCAGTCCGGGCAGGCTCGACATGCGGCGGGTGGTGTGCAGGTGCAGGCGGTCGTAGTGGCGCCGCCAGGAGTCGCCGACGGCGGCCTTCTCCAGGACCACGGCCCGTATCCCCCGGGCGCGCAGCGCGTACGCGACGGCGAGGCCGCCGGGGCCGGCTCCGATCACGTAGACGGGGTGGTCGGCGGGGCTGGGGGTCGGGGACACAGTGGAGTCGGCCATGAGCGGGAGCGTAATCCCATGCCAGGTTGATGGGTCTCGGTCAAGCCCGGAATTGGTTGCGGATCGATCACGCCTGTGGGGAAGTCGGGTGGACCTCGTGACGTACGGCACCCGGAGGGCCCCGGACCTAGGGCCAGAGGAGTTCCCGGCGCCAGCCGCTCTCCTCGCGGTGGTAGGCGAGCCGTACGTGGCGGCGGGCGGCGTCCCCCTGGAAGAACTCGACCTCCTCCGGGGCCAGCCGGTACAGCGTCCAGGTGGGGGAGACGGCCGCCGGGTCCGTCCGTGCCCGTTCCCACGCCTCCTCGGAGGCCCGGGCCAGCTCCCCGGCCGAACCCAGGACCTCGCTCTGCCGTCCGGTCAGCGCCGCCGCCAGCGCCCCGGTCGAGCGGGCCCGCAGATCGGCCAGGCCCTCCTCCGGCGCGGCCGGCGCGACCGGGCCCCGCACCCGCACCTGGCGGCCGAGCACGGGCCAGTAGAACGCCAGCGCCGCGTACGGCCGTTCGGCCAGCTGCCGACCCTTGCGGCTGGTCGTGTGCGTGGCGAACGACCAGCCCGCCTCGTCCGCCCCGTGCAGCATCACGATCCGTACGTCCGCCCGGCCCTCGGCGTCGGTCGTCGCCAGCGACATCGTGTGCGGCTCGACCTGGCCCGCCGCCACCGCCTCCGCGAACCACCGGGCGAACAGGGGGAGCGGCCCGTCGGGTGCCGTGTCCGGGTCGAAGGGCCGCAGCTCGGTCACCTCCGGTGCCCACACCCGCAGTGACCTCATCAACTCGTCGAGCTCCGTCGCAGCCATGACCCGAGTATGACCCCGGCACAGGCCAAGGGCGCCGGGACAGCGCGACGGGCGGTCGTTCACCGTGATGAACGACCGCCCGTCAGACAGGACTTGTGGGCTGGAAACGGCGCGGGCTACCTCGTGGGCTTCCTGCCCGTCACGCCGAGGTGCACCAACAGCGCCAGGTTCGGCCTGAGTTCGGCCTGCTTGACGCCCCAGCTCTGGAAGCCCTTCTGGTGCGCGGCCACCGCGGCGAGCATCGCGACCAGCGAGCCCGCGACCGCGGCGGGGTTCACGTCCTTGTCTACCTTGCCCCTGGACTGGAGTTCGGCGACGGACTCGGACAGGGAGCCGTTCACCGAGTTCAGGATCTTCATCCTGATCTTGTAGAACCGTTTATCCCCTTCGGCCGCACCGAGATCGACGACGCGCAGGATCGCGTCGTTGCGGCGCCAGAACTCCAGGAACCCGTCCACGAGTTCCTGTGCGGCCTGCCAGCCGGACTTGCCCACCCAGGAGCGTCCCGCGACCAGTTGGGTCAGCCCCGCGCTCTCCGCGGCCATGTGCTCGGCGAGCTCCAGCACGGCGCCCTCGACGTCCGGGAAGTACTGGTAGAAGGTCGCGGGCGACGTTCCCGCCTTCCGGGCGACATCGATGACCTTGACGTCCCGGTAGGGGGAGGAGCTGAGCATCTCGCTGAGGCAGTCGAGCAGCTTCTGCCGGGTCGCCTGCCCACGCCGACCGGCCACGCGGCCGTCGACGGTACGCACTTGTCCTGTCATGCCGTCAGCTTACCGACGGGTGATCGGAGCGCGATTCGGCCGACTGCAAATGGGGTGCAGGGGGGTGGACGGCGTGGTGTGCCTGGTCTGCGGGCTGCGCGCCGCGCGGTTACTTTGGCGGCATGGCCGAAAACAGGGCATCCGCGAACGAAGAGGCGAACGAAGAAGCGGACGAACAGGCGCACGAAAAGGCGGACGAAAAGGCTGACGAGCGGACGGGCGGACCTGCGGCCGAACGGGGCGCCGGACAGTCCGACGACGACCGGCCGGACGAGCGGGCGGGAGCGTCCGAAGGGTCGTCCGTCGGGCCGCCCGAAGGGGAGCCCGGGCTTCCGGTCGAGGAGGTGTACGGGGAGGGTGTGCCGTGCTGGGTGGACGCGCAGTTGCCCGACGTCGCCGCGGGTGAGCGCTTCTACGGTGAGCTCTTCGGGTGGACCTTCGAGGAGGCGTACGGCTCCTCGGTGTGGGCGTACCACGACGGCGCCCCCGTCGCCGCGCTCGCGCACAAGACGGACGGACGCATGCCCACCGTCTGGACCGTGTACTTCGCGACGCCGGACGCGCGGGAGCTGTGCCGGCGGATCGCCGCGGCGGGCGGCCAGGTGGTGATCGCGCCGGTGCCCGTGGGCGAGCTGGGCACGACCGCCCTCGCCACCGACCCCGAGGGTGCCGTCTTCGGGCTGTGGCAGGCCGGCGGCCACCGGGGGTTCGGACGCCGGCACGAGGTGGGCACGTTCGGGTGGGCGCAGCTCTACGCGCGCAGCACCGACGCCGTCAACTCCTTCTACGGTTACCTCTTCCACGAGGCCCTGTTCGGGGCCGGCGCCGAGCCCGACTTCGGGCGCGCGCCCGTCTCCGACGTCTTCCCGGCCGAGATGCCGCCGCACTTCCTCGTCCACTTCCGGGTGGCGGACGTGGACGCCTCCCTCGCGGCGGTGCTGCGGCTCGGCGGGCGCGTCCAGGCGCCCCCCTTCGACGCGTCGTACGGGCGGGTGGCCGTCGTGACCGACAATCAGGGGGCGTCCTTCGCGCTGCTCCAACGCTGATATGTCTTGCTTGTCATGAGACACCCCTGATGTCGCCGGGTTCGCAACCTGTGCTCGGGACAGGAAGAATCAGGGTGCGTGCCGCCACAGCGGTGCGGTGGTGAGACGCTGCACGGGGTCGCGTACATATGTGGGTGGCGCGGCTCGTACGGGGAGGTGGCAGGCAAGTGGTGGATCAGCTGACGCAGCACGATCCGCGGCGGATCGGGCCGTTCGAGGTGCTGGGGCGCCTCGGTGCCGGCGGCATGGGGCTGGTCTATCTCGCGCGCTCGGCGTCCGGCCGGCGCGTGGCGATCAAGACCGTCCGCACCGAGCTCGCCGAGGACCAGCTGTTCCGCGTCCGCTTCACGCGCGAGGTGGAGGCGGCCCGCGCGGTCTCCGGGTTCTACACGGCGGCCGTCGTCGACGCCGACCCGCGCGCCGCGGTGCCGTGGCTGGCCACCGCGTACGTTCCCGCGCCCTCCCTGGAAGAGATAGTGAACGAGTGCGGGCCGCTGCCGGCCCAGGCGGTGCGCTGGCTCGCGGCCGGCGTGGCCGAGGCGCTCCAGTCCATCCACGGCGCCGGTCTGGTCCACCGCGACCTCAAGCCGTCCAACGTGCTCGTCGTCGAGGACGGTCCCCGGGTCATCGACTTCGGCATCGCCTCCGGTGTTTCGAACACCCGTTTGACGATGACGAACGTCGCCGTCGGCACCCCCGCCTACATGTCGCCCGAGCAGGCGAAGGACTCCCGCAGCGTGACCGGCGCGAGCGACGTCTTCTCCCTCGGTTCGATGCTCGTCTTCGCCGCCACCGGACACCCGCCCTTCCACGGCGCCAACCCGGTCGAGACCGTCTTCATGCTGCTGCGCGAGGGCCCGGACCTCGAAGGTCTCCCGGACGAACTGCGCCCGCTCATCGAGTCCTGCATGCAGATGGAGGCCACCGGCCGCCCCAACCCGGCCGACCTCCAGGCCCAGCTCGCCCCGCACCTGTTCGGCTCCGGCTCCGACGACAGCGGTACGGCGTCCGCCTGGCTGCCCGAGAAGGCGGTCGCCCTCATCGAGTCCCGGCGCGGCGGCAGACCCGCGCCGGCGCCCGCCCCCGCGGCCGGCGGCCGGGGCGGCGGCCGGCCCGCCGTGCCCCCGCCGCCGTCGTACGACCCCGTCGTCCCCACCGCCCCGGGTCCGGCCCGCCCGCCCGTGTCCGCGCCGCCCGCGGCCGTCGGGGCGCCCGACACCGGTCCGGTCCGGCTGGCCGGCGCCCAGGTGCCGATCGGGCCGGGACCGCGGGTCTCCGACACCCGCGCCGCCGCCGTCAAGGCGCCTCCTCCGGAGGCCGGACTCGTCGCCAACTGGGCCCGGCCGCGCCCCGGCGTCAACGGCGCCGACCCCGCCGTACCCGCCGTTCCGGCCGCGCTCCCGGAGGCCGCCGCGGGCTGGCGTCCCTGGCGCTTCCGCATGTCCAACGACGTCTGGGGCACACCGTCCGTCGACGGCGACCTCGTCTACGTGACCTCCTTCGAGGTGCACGCGCTCGACGTCGCCACCGGCCGCCGCCGCTTCAAGACCCGGGACGTCGCCTGGTCGATGGCGGTCGCGGACGGCCGTATCCACGCCTCCGACGGACCCACCCTCTTCGCGCTCGACGCCCGCGAGGGCGGTGACCTGTGGCGGCTGTCCACCGACGCGTGGGTGTACTCCCTCAAGGCCGACCGGGGCACCGTCGTCACCGGCACGCGCGGCGGGGGAGCGCAGGCGTGGGAGGCGGCCGGCGGGCAGAAGCTGTGGGAGATCGGCGGCTGCCAGACCGACTTCGAGTCGCCCGAGGCGGGACCCGTCGTCCACGACGGCACCGTGTACGTCTGGCAGGACGCCCGGCTGCGCGCCCTCGACGCCCGCACCGGCGAGGAGCGCTGGTCGTACCCCATCGGCGACGCGGCCTCCTGCGGCGGCGTCCCGGTCCGGCTCTCGCCCGGACCCGACGGCCATGTGTACGTGTCGGCCGGCAGCCGGGTCCTCGCCGTCGACGTGGCGAGCGGGCGGGTGCGGTGGCACTTCGAGGCGCCGGCGGTGTTCCTGTGCCCGCCGACGTTCGTGCCGGGGCCTGCGGTGACCGGCGGCGGGGTCTACCTCGCCGACTACCTGGGCACGGTGTACGCGCTGGACGCGGCCGACGGGCGGGACCGGTGGCGCATCGCCACGGAGGCGCGGTCCTCCGTGGAGCCGGTGCTGGTGGCCGCGGGGCACGTCCACGTCGGCAGCGGCAAGGGGCTGTACACGCTGGACGCGGTCACCGGCACGCCCAAGTGGCGCTTCCAGGCGGGCGGCGACATCGTGGGGGCGCCCGCGGTGGCCGAGGGCCGCATCCACTTCGGCTCCACCGACCACCTGCTCTACACCCTGAAGGCCGACGACGGCCGCCTGCGCTGGAAACTCGCGACGGGCGGCGAGATCACGGGCTCGCCCGTGGTGAAGGACGGCGTGGTGTACGCGTGCAGCAAGGACCGCTGCGTCTACGCCCTGGACGCGGAGAAGGGCACGGGAACGGCCCGCACGACCTGACCGCCCCCGCCGCCACCCGCACACGGAACGACGCGGTGGACCGGGGCCCGGCCCCCCCGCACCCCCCGGCGCATACCGGTGGGGGGGATGTTAAGGCGCGGGGGGGGGCGCCCCCGGGGCCCCGCCCCCGGCGGGCGCCCCGC
>NZ_JBEZXS010000048.1:0-59226 GCF_040638185.1 Streptomyces sp. NPDC026672 | reverse complement strand
GAACGTCATCTGGGCCCTGATCCGTGACCGACGGTGCTACCAAGTCACACCTCCGGTGACTACAGCCGCTTGACAGGAGCATTAGGAAGCGTCGGGTCTCCTCAATGGCCGGGAGTGGAGCCTTCTCGACCGCGACCTCCTCCAGCATGTCGACGAGGCGCTGAAGGCTGTCGGGGTCGTCCTTCTCCGCCAGGGCGAGCAGGGAGCGGACGTGGTCGAGGTCGGCCTGCGCGTCCTTGAGGGACTCGTAGCCAGCGCGGCTGAAGGAACGGCGGGTGCCGTCTTCGCGGGGTGGGAGTTCCTGGCGTATGGAGTACGAGCCGTGCTTGCGGCTTGAGAGCTTGGGGCACTTCTTGCCGAGCGGCTTGCCGGTGTGGGGGTCGCGGCAGTAGCAGCGGCGGTGGGTGGAACCCTTCAAAGATCGTTCTCCTCGGTGGTGTCCGGGTCGGTTTCGGGTGGGTCGACGTCGGCGAGTTCTGGCGGCAGGGTTGGTGGCGTGCCGCCGTCTTCGCGGATGAAGGCGCGGGCGCTGCGGAGCCGGTACTTGGCTTCCAACGCCCTTTCTGCGTAGTCGGCTTGGGCGAGTACGGCTTCCTCGCGTTCAGCCTGGTTGGGTGCTGTCTCGGCTTTCCAGCGCTCGTGCTTCTCGCCCTTCAGGGCGGCCAGGGCGGCGCGCTGGTGGCGGACGTGGGCGCGGAAGGAGCGGAGCACGTCGTCTTCCATGCCGAGCTCCTCCCTGTCGCCGGTGAACCAACGCATGGCATCCCAGGTCGGCTCGGAGTACTGCAGAGGAAGGCGCTGGACTCGGTCGACGTAGCCGACGGGGTAGAGCAGGCAGATGGGGTAGGTCCGCAGGGCTTCGGCGAGGACGATGACGTCGACCATGGGCAGGTTGGCGCGGCGGCCGGACTCCATGTTGGCGATCACGTTGCGGGGGATCGGATGGCCGATCTCCTCGCAGCGGTCGGCCAGGTCCTGGGCGCTCATGCGCAGCTCCTTCCTCCGTCTGCGGACCTCGGCGGCCACCGTGGCCATCACCTGGTCCACCCACTCCGGGACGTCGTCCTCGCCCCTGTCCCTACCAGCATCCGAACCACGTTGTGTCATGCAGACACATTAGCTTCCCTACCGTTGATTCCATGGCCTGGAGACGAGCGCGATCGCCGTGTTCGCCGAGGGCTCAGTCATGGATGGAGCGCGTATGCGCGAGAACGAACTCGCCGGCCGAGTGAAGGGCATGAGTCGAGAGGAGCTGCTGGAGCTTCCCGCTGCCGTTGACCTGGAGACAGGTAACCGGGCGTTGGGGCTGGGGCGGAGCAAGGGGTATGAGCTGGCGAAGCGCGGTCAGTACCCGTGCAGGGTGCTGCGGCTGGGTAACGCCTACCGGGTGGTGACCGCAGATCTGTTGGCCCTGCTGGGCCTGGCTGCATGAAAGCGGCGAGCCGTAGCAGATGGTTCTGCGCTGAGCTGACACAGAAACGCTGGACTGTTGCCGGGTGTGGACGTACGGTCCGTGTTCCCTCGCGATGGCCTGGTGCCCGCGAGAAAGGGGTGGGCCCCCGGCGGTGCAACGCCGGAGGCCCGAGCAACCCCGAACGGCCCTGGAAGAACCAACCCGGCGGCAAGGGCGTGCGAGCCCGCCACCGCCAGACGAGGAGCTGCCGAGTGCAACCCGAGAACCCCGAGTCCTATTCCGCCCCCGCTCACGCTGTTTGGCCCGCGGCGGCCATCCCCGGCCGACCCGGCGCCCACCTGCGCGCCACGCAGACTGACCGCGCCGACGAGGCGGAGACGCCGAGCGGCCTGGAGGCGATACCCGACGCGGAACCGACCTGTGGCTCCAAACTGCTGGATGAACTGCGGGCGCAGATCGCTGAGTTCGTGATCCCACCCTCGCCAGAGGCCCTGGACGCGATCACCCTGTGGGTGGTGGCGACGCACCTACAGCCCGCGTGGCAGCACGCCCCGCGCCTGGCGGTGGTGGGTCCGGCGAAGCGGTGCGGCAAGTCGCGGCTGCTGGACGTGCTGACCGAGACGGTCCACGAACCGATGCTCACCATCAACACCACACCGGCGGCGATCTTCCGGTCGATCACCGAGGAGGAGCCGCCGACGCTGCTGGTGGACGAGGCCGACACCATCTTCGGCCCGAAGGTGGCGGAGAAGAACGAGGAGACGCGTGGCCTGCTCAACGCCGGTCACCAGCGGGGCCGGTATGTGACCCGGGTCGTCGGCAACGATCACACCCCGCACAAGTTCGCCACCTTCGCGATGGCGGCCATCGCGGGGATCGGCGATCTGCCGGACACGGTCATGGACCGGTCGGTGGTGATCCGGATGCGGCGCAGGGCCGAGGGCGAGAAGGTCAAGCCCTTCCGGTCGCGGCGCGACATCCCGGCCCTGCATGATCTGCGCGACCGCATCCACGCGTGGGCCCGGCCACTGCTGGAGGAGGCCGCGGACCTGGAGCCGGAGATGCCGGTCGAGGACCGTGCCGCCGACACGTGGGAGCCCCTGGTCATCGTCGCCGACCTGGCGGGCGGGCACTGGCCCAGGCTGGCGCGCCTCGCGTGTGCGCGGATGGTCGCCGCCGAAGTGGCGGCCGAGGAGGACCACCCGAGCGGGGCGCGGATCCTCGCCGACATCCGCCGGGTCTTCGTTGCCCAGCGCGAGGCGGACAGCCTGTCCACCGAGGAACTCCTCCACCACCTGCGCCAGGACGCGGAGGCTCCGTGGGCGGAGTGGGGGCGGGGCGGGCTGACCGCCCGTGAACTGGGCAGGTTGCTGCGCGAGTTCGGGATCAAGCCTGGCAACGTTCGGATGGCCGACCGGACACAGCGTAAGGGCTACATGCGCAACAAGTTCCTGGACGCCTGGCGCCGGTACTGCCCCACCGTCCACCCCGTCGACGCCGACCCCGCTCGCGGCGAGGGCTGAGCCCCGCCCTCTGGTTGCCGTACCTGCCGTCCCTGCCGTGATCTCGCAGGTCACACGGCCTACAGGCAAGACGGCAACCGGGGCCAAGACGGGAACGCGATCATCAGTCGCACCCCTCCCGCCAAGACGCCGCCCGTATCCGTCTTGTGCCGTCCGCCGCCGTCCTGCCGTATCGCCGCAGGTCGCAGCCCTGCCAGCTGGGACGGAAGACGCGACGCCACCGTCCCGGCCCGGGGGCACGGCCAGACCGGCACCAGGTCCGGCTGGACGTCCCGCGTGTGTTCCGACTCGGAACACGACGTCGGCACCGCCTGCCGGGACGGAGGGCCGAGGCGGTTGCCGTACCCGCTGTGACCTGCGCCTGCAACGGCCAAGACGGCAAAGACGCACCACACCACTACCCCAGGAGTACCCCGCTTGAAGATCCCTCGCATGTCCCGTCGCCGACACCGCCCGCCGCGCGGAGACCGGCCCGGTCAGGAGCAGCCGGCGAAGACGAAGCTCACCGCGGAGCAGTACGTGCTCCGCGCGGCCGGCGTCGTCATCGTGGCCCTGACCGCTGGTGCGTTCTGGCTCTCCTACGCCCACTTGGCAGAGGTCGCCGCCCAGCACGGACTCCGCGACTCGCCGACCCGCCGATGGGCGTGGCCCGCGACGCTGGACGCGTTCATCGTCGCGGGCGAGCTGCTCATGCTTCGTGCGGGCCTGCGCCAGGTCACCGACCTGTGGGCCATCGGCGTGACGGCCATCGGATCGGTCGGCTCCATCGGGCTCAACGTGGCCGGGGTGACCGGTACGCGCGAAGTCGGCAGTGTCCCGTTGCTTGACTACGTGGTCGCCGCGGTTCCCCCGGCCGCCGCGATGGTGGCCTTCGGCGTGCTGATGCGGCAGATCCACGAGCACGTCGTGCAGCCCGACGCCGACCATCCGGCCCCCGATTCAGCGCAGGCGCCGGAACCACCGGCCACCACATCCGTCCAGCCCACCGAGCCGTTGACCACCACGGTCGGTCAGTCCGGCGAGGCTCCCCCGGTCACGCGCGTCGGGCCTGCCGATCTGCTGGTTGAACCCGGCCCGGCCGCTGAGCCCTCGGCCGCCGTATCCGTCCCGTCGCCGGAATCGTCCGCCTCCGCTGCCGCAGGCAAGTCGCGCGGTGGCCGTCCGCCCGGCGCCCCGCTTGAGGTACTCGTGGAGATCGGCCGGGCTGCTGCCGCTGAGCAGGGCAAGCTCACCCGGGCCGTCGTCCGAACGGCGGTTGAGGACAAAGGGCTGACGGTCGGCAGTGAGCGGCTGACCGAGGTGATGGACATCCTCCGGGCCGAACTAGAACCCTCCGCCGAGACCCATCGGCCCAGCGGCTGAACGGAACCGCTGCCGGGTGACCGGAACCCTTCCGGTCACCCGGCCCGCCGGTCACCACCCTCACGTAACGCGCGATCGTCCACACCTGTGGATGAGGTGGTAACCGTCCGAACTCCATCCGATCTTCGCGGTGATCCGCATGCCCTCCCCACCCCTCTCCGGAGAACCGTCCATGAAGCACGACCCGTTCCACCCCGACAACGCTTCCGACGAGCCGATGCCGCTGACGAAGTCCCCTACGCTGATGGACCGTTGGCGCCGCGCGTTCGGGCGGGCTGCCCCGGGCGGAGCCAGTAGTACCCCGAGTCCGACTCAAGGCCGGATCTCGGGTACCTCCGCCCCGGGGGTGGCGGAGGAGGCCCAGCGCCAGGGGGCGCCGAGCCAGGAGGTCGGGGCCGAGGGCGGCCCTGACCCGGACACGCTCCACGCCGTCCAGCACGCCATCCTCCGCCCCGTACGCGAAGACAGCGCTGCCGCCGGCGAGCCCACCGTGAAGAGCGCGCAGCCCACGATCCGCCGCTACACGGGTGACAAGCGCACGGAACGCGTTGGCCCCCTGCAGTTCCGCACCGACGAGCGTGCACGCCTCCGGGAGACCACCGCCGAGCACGGCTACAAGGGAGAGGCCGGGTTCTGCGCCGACGTCGTCGTCGCCTTCCTCGACGGCCGCTTCACCGCGAACCTGCCCCTGTCCGAGGACCGCCGCCGCACCCACATGTTCCGCGCCCAGGTGCTGCGCCAGCTCAACCGGATCGGCGTCAACGTCAACCAGATCGCCCGAGCGCTCAACAGCGACCTCACCCCACCCGACATACGCCAGAGGCTCGACGAACTTGACCACCTGCTGACCTTGATTGCCGAGGCTCTGCGCGAGCCCGCCGACCCGACAGAGGACCTGGCCGCGTGATCGCCGCCATCAAAGCCACGGGGACCAAGACCCGCGGTCTGCTCGCCTACCTCTATGGACCTGGTCGGCACGACGAGCACCTCGATCCGCACATCGTGGCCGCCTTCGCGATGCTCGCCATGCCCGATCCTGGCCGCAGCGAGAACGCCACCCTGACCGAACTCGGCCACTACCTCGACGAGCCCGTAAGGCTGCGCAACAGTGAGTTCGGCCAGCAGGTCACCGACCACGTCTGGCACTGCGCCGTCCGCGCCGCACCCGAGGACCGCTACCTGTCCGACGCCGAGTGGGGCGAGATCGCCCAGCGCATCGTGATCGCGGCCGGCATCGCGCCCGAAGGTGACGACCTGGCCTGCCGCTGGATCGCCGTACGCCACGCCGACGACCACATCCACATCCTCGCCACCACCGTTCGCGAGGACGGACGCCGCCCCAAACTCCACGACAGCGGCCTGCGCGTCGGCGACGCCTGCCGCAAGATCGAAAAGGAATACGGGCTCAGGCAGTTGAAGAAGGGCGACCGCACCGCCACCCGCCGGCCCACCCAGGCCGAGATGCACAAGGCCCAGCGGCTGGGTTGGGACCAGACCAGCCCCGAGTGGCTCGAAGACCGCATCCGTGCTGCCATCCCGCACGTGGCCGACGCCGAGGAATTCATCGCCTACCTCGAAGCCGACGGCATCCCCGTCAAGGTCAGGCGCGGCCCGTCGGGTGATCTCCTCGGCTACGCCGTCGGTCGTCCCGGCGACCTCAACAGCCAAGGCGAGCAGATCCTCCATCCCGGCAAGAAGATCGCCCCAGACCTCACCCTGCCCAAAATCAAGGCCCGCCTGGAAAGCGCCGTGCCGGAGGAACACCCCGCTGCCCGCCGCAACCGCCCCACCACCCCCTGGCACCAAGCCACCGAGGCCCTCGACACCCTCCACACCGACCTCGCCGACGACACCCACGCCCAGGCCCACATCACCGCCCTCGGTGAACTCCTTGAAGCCACCGCCCAGAAGGCACCCGCCCACCTGCGCGCCGAACTCCAGGCCGCATCCAAGGCGTTCGCACGAGCCCAGCGCTCCCAGATCCGGGCCGAGGACCGCACCGCCTACGCCTTGCGCAGTGCGGCCCGCGACATCGTTCACACCGCGACAGGCCCCGACGGCAGCGTTGTGGCCGCCCTGATGGCGGCTCTTGTGTGGGCCGTGATCGTCGCCGCCCGCTGGCACGCGGCCAAGGGCCACGCCCAGCAGACTGAAGCCGCGCGCCAGGCCGTCCAGCATCTGAAGAGCGTTGCCGACCATGCCATCGCCCCGGTGCTCGTCGAACTCGAAGCCCGCCCTCCCAGGGAGCAGGCCCGCCTCACCCTGGCTGGCGACGTGCGCGCCGCCGTGCCGGACCAGGCCGAGCGGATACTCACCGATCCCGCCTGGCCAGCGCTCGCCACCGTCCTCGCCGACGCCGAAGCCCGTGGGCACCAACCCCACCAACTCCTGAAGGAAGCCACCGCCCAGCGCGAACTGGACGCTGCCCGTCAGCCCGCCCGCGTCCTGATCACCCGCATCCAGCACACCGGCCGCAACCCCGTACCCAACCGCCGTGCCGAAGCCGCCCGCAGCCGCACCACCATGACGGCTTCGATCCGCGTTCGGCAGATCCATGACAGTCAGCTTCCATCGGCGACCCCGACACCTGCAGAACAGCAGCACGGGCAGCGCCGATAGACACCGTCAGAACCGCAGGAGTTGCGTTCCTCCGGGCCCGGAGGAACGTGCGAGGCTTCCTCTGATCACGCGGTCGCTGGCGCGCAGAGCCGCCGCCAGTTCTCCTCGCAGCTCGTCCGGGAGGCTCCCTGAGCCGAGGGCGCAGGCGCGCACCAGCGCGCGACAGTCCTGCACTTGCCGGTCCGTGGCGATCTCGGTGAACAGAGGATGAGCCAAGTTCTCGCGAGCCGCGTAGCCGTCTTCGGCGTCGGTCGTCCTGCGGTGGAGGTCCTCGACGATGCGGTGCGCGGCGAGCGTCTCGGCGGAACCGATTGCGTCGAGGACCGTATGCCCGAGCCGGGTGTCGAAGACGGTCATCCCCGGTTCGGTCTTCCGCCTGGAGTAAGCCGCCACCAGGTCCGCTAGGTGGCCGTCGCTCGGCTGCCCGGCGTCGCGGCGGCATAGGACGGTCAGGCATGTCGTGACGGCTTGTTCCCATGGGCCGCCGGGCATCGTGTCGGCGAGGAGGGCAGCGGCCCGCGGGGTGTCACCCGCAACGAGCGCGGCGAGTACGGCGACCTGCCGCCCGTCGAGCATCCGTTTTCCGATGCCATGGTGGGCCTCGATGTGCGCCAGCGCCTCTGCCCATCTCCCCTCGGTGGTGAGGGTGCGCGTGCCGTCGGCGAGGAGGACGCGCCACAGCCACGCGCGAACCTCCTGACGGTCTTCGGCGGTCGCAGTGAGGTCCGCAGGTACCTTGACGTCCTCGAACCGGGCGGCTGTGCCCGCCTCGACGGCCTTGTACAGGTTGAGGAGTCGCTGCCGACCCTCATCGGCGTGGCCGGCGCGGATCTGGAGGCGGGCGAGGTTGACGACCGGTTCCAGTCCTCGGATCGCGCTCATGCCGGGCAGGGGGCAGGCGTGGAGGTAGGCGGCGGCGTGCTGGTGGCACATCTCGCGGGCGAGGTCGGGGAGGCCGAGGTCGGAGGCGATGAGCGCGGCCTGGTTGTGGACGGCCGATGCGAGCCCCTGATCGGTCTCTTTGACTGCGGTGTCGGCCAGGTCGACGAGTGCGCGTACGCGTTCAGGCAGGGGCAGGCAGGCGGGGCGGAATCGGGCGATGAGCGGGAAACGCTGGGCTATGGGGCCGTGTGGGTCCATGGATTCCCCGGGTCGAGAGTGAGGACTGCTGAGGCGACGGTGCCCGCCGGTCGTGTGCCGACGGGCACCGTCCGCTACACGAGCGGTGTCATTGCCAGTCGACGACGATGCGGTTCAGCGGCGTGTCGAGGGAGAAGAGACCCGGGCGTCGCTCGATCTCGGGGGCGTCGAGGGGCTGGATCTCGAACGTGGCCTCACGGCCTCGGTACTCCCTGTCCCAGGTGCGGATAGTGTCGGCGACCTCCGCGGCCAGCTCATCGCTGCCCGGGCCGTGGCCAATGACGCCGAACTCCCAGAGCTTGTCGCCCTCAGGGGTCTTCTCCTTGGACACGCGCCGGGCGAGGTAGGTGACGGCGCCCTTGTCGACGACCGCAGTTGACGAGGGGTAGGGATCCTCCGTGAGCAGAGTGCCCTTGGCGCTCTGGGGGAACAACATCCGGATCAGGCCGGAAGGGAGGGAGCAGGTGACGAACAGTTCCATCCACTCCGGCGACTCCATGGCGCGGACCGTCATACCGGTCCACTCCTCGGTGCGCGGCTGGTCGAGTACGCCCGCGAGGGCGTCGGCGTCGATGTTGAGTCCGGCAGGGGCCTGGAGTCGTACGGAACCGTCCGTGCTGAGCGGGATCACTCGGCGGTCGTCGTCGGCGATGCCCCGCCGAAGCGGCATGAAGGTGTTCATCTCACTGCCGAGGGACACCCACCGGCCGTCGCGCTGCTCGTAGGCAATGGAGCGGGACACCGTGCCCTTGAGGCGCTGGGGGACGAGGAGCCGGCCGCCGGGTGCGAGCTGCTGCAGCCAGGCGTGCGGTACGCCGTGCGCGCCGACGGTGGCGATGATCCGGTCGTACGGCGCTGCCTCGGCGTAGCCGAGTGCTCCGTCGCGGGTCACGGCCTCGACGTTGGTGATCCCGGCGGCGGCGAGGTGCGTGCGGGCACCCTCCACGAGGTCGTCGTCGACGTCGAGGGTGGTCACGTGTCCGTTCTCGCCGACCAGGTGGGCGAGCAGACCGGCGTTGTAGCCGGTGCCGGCGCCGAGTTCGAGAATGCGCTCGCCGGGCTGGGCGTCGAGCTGGTCCAGCATGAGGGCGACGACGCCCGGCTGGGAGGCGCAGGAGATGGACGTGCCGTCGGTGTCGTACTTGATGTGCACCGGTGCGTTGGCGTAGGCGTCTTCGAGGGACGCGTCGGGCACGAACACGTGGCGGGGCACGGTCCGCAACGCGGTTTCGACGGCGGGCGTGCGGGCGTGTCCGTCCGCGCGGAGCTGGTCGACCAGGGCGTTGCGGAGACGCTCGGCGTCCGCCGTGGGGGTGGTGATCGTGTCGGTGTTCACCGCGCTGACGCTATCGATGTCGGCTGTTGCCTCGGTGGGCGACTCGGTGTGGTCACTCGTTCCCATTACTACCTCTCGTGCGATGTGGGACAGGGCGCTCTGGTCGTCCCGGAGGAGACCGGCGCGGTTGGCGTGGAAGATCACGTGGTGGGCGATGATGGCTCGCAGGCCGCGGGTGAGGGAGCCTCGGGCTGCAAGGTCGGCGAGCGTGGCTCCGGTCCGTTCGAAGGCGGTCACCCATTCCTCGTGAGGGTGGAGTGGGCCGCCCGGGCGGCAGAGGCTGTGGGCATCGGCGGTCATGAGCTTCCGAATGGGCGGAGCCAGTTCGGCTGCTCGTTCGGGTGGTGGTGGATTGTCGGCCGGGCGAAGGGCCGCGACCTTCGCCCATACGTCGCCCTGTTCGAACCAGTCGAGTCCAGCGCCGCGCATCATGACGCTCGCCAGCAGGACGGCGGTCTCCCGGCGTCCCAAGTGCTTCGAGCTCGGCTGGTAGGTGAGCAGGTGGCGGGAGTCGCTGTGGAAGAGTTCGTGGGCTGCGTCCATGGCCTCCGGGCCGCCGAATGCGTCAGTCTCGGGCTCGTAGACGCAGGGCAGGCACGACACGGCCACGCCGTCGCCGATGAGATCGCTCAGGAGCGACTCGATGGCTGGTGAGGGCTTGTCCGCGAGGTAGCGCAGCGGCCAGGGCTGCTTGTTCATGTACCACCAGCTGGTGAGCTGCCCGTCGGCCTCTGCCTCGATCAGGGTGGGGCCGAGGCGTCCGGCGATGGTGCGCTGGGCGCTCTCGCGGTCGACGAAGGTGATGTTGTGCTGCTGCCAGCGGTCGGGAGGCATTGAGGTCCTTCGGTCGGTGGATCAGGCGATGAGGAGGCATGCGTCCCAGGGGGACCGGGGTGGTGTGGCGGTGCTGGGCGCGAGGAGGGCCAGGGCTATGCCGGCGGCGCCGTCGAGTAGGCCGGGGCCGCTTTCCTCCTCCTGGATGAGCGCCGTGGCCATGAGTTCGGGGTCGGTGCCCGGTGGGACGACCGCAGTTAGGAGGGCGGGGATCGCGGCGCGGAGTTTCTCCGCGGTCGAGGGGCGGGCGTCGTCGGCCGTACGCGCGGCGACGTGGGCGAGGCCGGCGAACCCGTGGCAGAGGCCGTTGTCCGTCGTGGCCTTCAGCTGCTCGGGGTCGGTAAGGGCGGCCACGAATGCCTTCTCCGCGGCAATCTGGCGGCGGGTGTCGTCGAGGGCCAGCGCGGCAAGTTGCTGGGCGCGGGCGAGGCCGGCGGTGCCGTAGCACCAGGAGGGCCGCCGGGGCGCGGACGGGGAGAGACGCCCGCTTCGCAGCTCGCCGTGAGTGACCCAGTACGGCCAGGCCGGTCCACCGTCGGCCTCCTCCTTCCAGCGGTCCAGCCAGGTCAGGATGGAGTGCAGTGCTGCGTGGTGCCCGTCGGTGACGGAGCCGTTCTGAGCGGCGATGGCCAGGAGTGCGAGGACGCCGCCGATGCCGTGGGCCATGCCGGTGTTGGCGTGTCCGCCGGGGAATCGGTTGTCCGGGCTGCCCGAGGGCCCGGTCTCCGTCCACCAGCCCGGAAGGGTCTCGCCGTGGTGGGTGATCGGTTCGGTGAGGCGTACGCAGTAGTCGAGAACGGCGCGCGTCGTGGAGCTGCCGGGGTTTCGGCGCAGTAGGTAGGCGCCGTATCCGGTGAGGCCCCGGATGGCGTCGAACTCGGCGAGATGCGGCAGGCGTCCGGCGTCGATGCGGCGGTGTGCGGCGTCGAGACGGCGTCCGGCGTCGACTGCGATCTGTCCGTCCGATGCGTCGAGGGCGCGCTGGTAGGAGCCGGGAAGGTGGTCGGCCGCGCAGGTCAGGGCGTGGGCGAACGCGGGCACTCCGTAGAAGGGGTGGCTGTCCGGGCCGCTGGTGAGCGGCTGCCGGGAGGCGGCGGCGAGCCAGTCGTGGGCGCGGTGCCACGGACCGAGGCCGTTCGCGGCCTGCTCGATGTGCAGGAGCGCGATGCCCGGTGGCCCGTAAGCAAGATGCTGGCGGTCCGAGCACAGCGTCCTGGAGCCGTGAGGCATGGTCTCGGGGTCGGCGAGCCGGGCGGCGATGGCGTCGACCAGGCCGAGCGTGAGGTGCGCGTTCACGAGGCCCTCCCCTTGGTGCGGGCGGTCCAGGCCAGGGCGGCGGCGCGCGCCAGGTAGAGGCACACCTCTTCCTCCGGGAAGTTCACGGCGACGTGGCGCACGAAGTGGACGTGCAGCAGGGATGTCAGGACGTCGTCGACGGCGATGCCCTGGGTGTCCGGGCCGGGCAGGTGCGGCCGGTACGTGGCGAGTGCCGCATCCCGGTCGACCCATCCGGACACGATGGCGTCTCCGCCAGGGACACTGCGCAAGGCCGACCAGTCGTCGCTTGGGTCGGCGAGCCGTACTGCCTCGGTGAACTGCGGGCGCGGAACGGGCACGGGTGCGGTCGGCGAGACATGGTCGATCAGCCACCGCATCCCGGCCTCGGTGGTGCCGAGAAACGCGGAAGCGATGGCGATCGTGTGGGCCGCCACCAGCGTGCGCTGACTGGGGCGCTGTGGCTGTGCGAGCTGGGCCAGGACGGCGCGCGAGTCCGCCCGGAAGACCTCCTCGGCCGCCTCCCATGCGATGCCGGAGCCCCAGCGGCCCATCTCCCGGTACGAGGTGGGATAGCGCAGGTCGGCCAGCAGGCCGATGCCTCGTAGCTCGTCGGCCCAGGCGCTCACCGTTCGGGCCGTGTCGGCGAAGGCTTCCGGGTCGGGGAGGGCGATGCGTACGCGGAGGTGCTGGTCCGGGTCGCGGAAGCGGATGAACCACCACGGCGGGTTGCCGAGTTGTTCGAGGAGGCCGGGCAAGTGCCGAGAGAGCAAGACGTCTTGGCGGCGGGGGTCGCCGTACAGGGCGGCCAGAAGAACCGAGGAAGCGGCGGGCGTCTGCATCTGGGCCGCAGACAGGGCACGGGCCCGGCTGGGGGCGGGCAGTGGCGGCCACGTCGGCGGTCGGGTGGCCTTGAGCGGAACTACGACCTCGTGGGCTCGCCCGCCGCACCAGTCGTACGCTTCCGGTTCCGGGGCCTCGACCAGCACGGCCAGACGCGTGCGGTCGAGGTGCTGACGCAGGAGCGTCCGGTGGCCGGCCTCGTCGAGGTCGAGGAAGAGACGTCGGTCGTCCTCAACGAGATGGATATGGCGCGGCAGCCTCCGCCGGGCACGCCAGTCGGCGAGCGCAGCATCCCACTCGTCCCGAGGGCGGACGTGGCCGGGCAGTTCGGGCGCTTCCAGCCGCCAGCGTGCCGGGGCCAGCACGATGCGGCCGTACCGCAGACGTGGAAGGAACGGCATGGCCGCTGCGGCGCCCCAGTCGAAGACGGTGACCTGCGCGCACTGGGCGCGGGACAGTTCGGTGAGGAACCGCACCAGTGGCGGGGTGTGGGTGTGGAGGTTCAGGGCGTGCATCCCGATGGCCTCGACGCGGTGGCCTCGCTCGGGGACGGCGAGGTAGATGCGGCGGCCGTCGCATCCCACGGCCAAGTCCTCCGGGGTGAGGACGGTGTCCTGCGGGGCGCGGTGCTCCTGAAGGCTGATCACGTTGGGTAGGACCTGTGGCGAGCGAGTGACGTGGGCACTCGCGGGGAGCAGGGGCGGGAAAGAGAGCTGCGCGGGCATGGTGTTGCCGTCTGCGGCCGGGAGGTCGGCAAGCTCGGCGGCCAGGGCCTTCCGCTCGGCGGGGGCCAGCACGCTGAGGAACCGGCCCGCGGAGACGCCGGCGCCTCGGGACACGCTCATGACCTCCAGCCGGAACCGCCCGCGCTGCAACTCCTCCAGGCTGACTGCATGCACCCGCACCCCGATCTCCAAGTGCGGCGGCAGCCGAGGCTCGTCGGGCCCCACGTCTAGGGCCTCAATCTGTTCGTCCGTGAGGATCGCTTCGTCACGGCCGTCGAGCGCCGCGGCCTGAGCCAGCCGAACGAGGGCATCGTCCCGAGCGGAGACGCGGGGCCTGCGTGCGCCGGCCGGAGCGCCTGGGTAGCCGTCGGGATAGCCGGTGCCGCTGTCCGCCACGACCTCCGCGAGCGGCACCATTGTGCCGATGCCGTACCGCTCGTAGAACCGCTGGTGGTACTCGCTCCAGGCAGCGGTCCCGTACGGGCGGCTGCTCAAGCGGGTCAGGATGAGAGCGGCGCGCTCGATCTCGCGTGCGACCGCTTCTGGCAGAACGATCTGCGCGTCCAAGCGGAGGTCGAGGGCGACGGGGTGGCGGCGCAGGCCGGGGACGAGGTCTCGCATCTGCGCCGCCACGGTGTCCCGGCCGCCGTGCGTGGCGTAATCCTCCAGGCCCGCCCGAGCCGCGTGGAGTTCGCGTACGGTCTCCGCGACCGGGGCGAGGCTTCGGGCGTCGATCGCGTCGAGTTGGCCCAGTAAATACCCGAGGGCGTCGGTCTCGGTGCTTGGTGCGTGCAAGCTCGTGATCAGTACCCGTCGCCGGATCAGCTCCGTCAGCAGTTGACGTGCCTTCTCGGGACCGGCCTCGGGGAACTCCGCTCGGAGCTTGTCCACGAGGGTGCCGAACCGGATCGGCGCCCGGGTCGCGGCAAGGACCGCGCGCACCGGTCCGCTCAGGGCTAGGGACGCCTCGACCGCGCGAGTCCGGTCGTCCTGGACGTCGGGCTGGAACGGCACGATGAGCCGGTCTCCCCGGGACGTCACGGTGTTGTTGATGACGACGGGCAGCCGTTCGAGGAGGTCCGAGCAGGACTCCAACCGTTCGACCAGGGCCGCCAGCCACTCTGCCCCCGCGCGGCCCACGGCCACGTGCTCCTCGCCCCAGTCTGCTTGCGCCTGCGGGCCGAACTCCGCGGTGGCCACGCCGGCGAACAGGCCGAAGGGTGTCGCGCGGTGCTGGGCCCGCAGTAGGTAGCGGGTCACGGACAGCGCCGCACGCTGCACATCCCGGAGGGCGGGATGCTCGGCCGTACACAGGGCCCCTACTTGCGCGGCCAGGACCGGGCTGGAGTGCTGGAGTGCCTCGGCGACGTCCTTGTCCGCCCAGACCGCGCGTAGCCACGCCACACGGGCAGACGAACCATTGGGCGAGCGGTCGTCGAGGTCAGGGCATGGAGGAAACGGCAGCGAGGGTCGGACCACGGCGCGCACGAGAGCAGTGGAACCGGTGCGGAACGCTGCGGGCGGAGCAACCACCAAGTACCTCCGTAGGTGAGGGGGCGGGCGGCTGGTGCCGCCGCGTGGAGACGCGGCGGCACCAGACCGGGATGGCTTGGGGCCGGATCAGGCGACGTTGGTGGTGCAGGCGCCGCAGGTGGACCCGCAGTTGTCGTCGGTCAGGTTGACCAGGCCCGCCGGGTCGACGATCTCGACGAGGGAGACGTCCAGGTCGAAGCCGTCCGATGCCCCCGGGATCTGCGGGCGTACTTCGGTGCGGCTGGGAACTACGGTGCTGCGCGTCATGCTTCAACTCCTCGTAATCGTTGTGGTGTTACTGGGCTGGAGCGCCCACCAGGTGCCGCCACGGGAGCGTTGCCAGACGGCTGCTCCCCGACGGCTCCTGGCCGCCCGGCACGAGAGGACGGCCTCCGCGTAGGAAGTCCTCGCGGGGTGGCTGCCTCACGCCGGGAAGTCGTGTGCCGGGAGTCCGATCAAGCCGATGCCGGTCGCCGCTCCATGAAGTAGGCGAGCGCCTGGGCCTTGAGGCGATCGAGGCACGGCTCGCACGCGTAGAAGGGCGCGTGCTGCCCGTCCCACTGCACCGGGCCGAGCCAGATCACCAGGACTCCGGTACGCCCGCAGCCAAGCCAGCAATCACCGGTGATCCACGGCCACTCCATGGAAAGACATCCCCTTTCTCAGCTGGTCGGGATGGTCGACCGGGCGGCCTGGCAGTGGGGAGCGCAGGCCCAGAGCTGGAACGGCAGGCCCCGGTGGCGTACCTCGCCCAGCCGTCGACCGCTCGCTCCCAGCAGCCGGGCGCAGAGGGGGCAGTCCATGGCCATCTGCTGGCGGGGCCGGAGTCGGGCGAGGTCCGGAAGGGGCGAGGGTGCCGTGGCCGGGATGCTCACTTGCCGTCCTCGGTACGGAGTTCCGCCCAGACCTCTTTGCCCCAGGGGCGTCTGCCCGAGCCGTGCAGGTCGTAGCCCCAGCGGTCGGCGACAGCATCGACGAGGAGCAGCCCGCGCCCCGACTCGTCGTCGTCAGCCGCCTGGCTGAGTATGGGCAGACGCGATGGTTCCCGGTCCGCGACCCCGACACGCAGTCGTGTCGCGCTCGGCCGCCCAACCGTGAGGCGGATCTCGGGACACGGAGTGTGCCTGGAGGCGTTCGCGATCAGCTCCGTGACGATCAGCGCGGCACGGTCGGCGAGGCCGTCGAGGTGCCACACGTCGAGGACGTCTCGGACGAGTTCGCGGCCGAGCTCGGCCGTGGACGGCTCGCACGGGAAGGTCTGGTTGTACGTGGGGTGGCCGACGGAGAGGGCCTCAACTGGTGTTCTCAGACTCGTCATTGGGGTGGAGCCTTCGTGTCGTCTCGGCGCCCGGCCCGCCCCCGCGGGGGAACCTCAGGGGCGGGCCGGGCCGTCAACAGCCGCCCGCACGGTGGGGCGCGGCGGGCGACCAGCACCCAGACAACTCCCTTTCCCAGCAGGTTGGTTAGGACGTTCAGGTGCTCAGTCGACGGATCCGCCTAGGGCGTTTTGACCTCTTCTTTACCTGGCGGGCGGGGATAGCGAGGGCTACCGTGCCCGCATGGACACCACCCGCAACACCGTTCTTGAGGCGTGGATGACCGAACACGGCTACAGCTCCAACAGCCTCGCCGAGGCCGTGAACAGGGCCATTGAACGGTTGACCGGGCGCCCTGGTGGCCTCGACGGCTCATCGGTCCGGGCATGGAAAGCGGGCCGGGTCACGTGGCCAAAGTCAGCTGCCCGCAAGGCACTTGAGGACGTCTCCGGACTGCCCGCCGTCGCTTTAGGGTTCGTGCCACGGGGCCGGCCGTCGTCCACCCCGGCCCCACCGCAGCAGGAGGACCTCGACATGAAGCGCCGTACTCTCGTCGGCGGCATCGCGGCGGCTGCCGCAGCAGCAGCCGCACCGGGCACCGCATCGCAGCGCCGTATCGGCATGAGCGACGTCAACCGCCTGAACAAGCGCTTCGCCGAGATCATCGCCAGCGACCACCGGCACGGCGGACAACTCGGCATTGAGCAGCGGGCCGCCGCCCTCGCCGACGAGGCGCTCAACCTCCAGAACGCCGGCAGTGCCACCCAGCGTGTACGAAGCAACCTCTACGCCTCAGCAGCCGCCTTCCGCTCCTCCGCGATGTGGGCCGCCATCGACGGCCGGCGCTACGACGTTGCCAAGGCGCACATGCGTGAGGCCCAGGCCCTCGCCGAGATGTCCGGCGACCAGGCGATCAAGTTCCGCATCTGGAGCCACGCGGGCACCATGTACCGCCACATGGGCCGCCCCGCCGACGCGTTCGCCGCCAACGACGTCGCCCGCAACCTGCACCTCACCCGCCGTGACCCCCTGTTCGCCTCCCTCGGTCTGGCCCGCCAGGGCGCCATCCACGGCACGGCACAGGACCGCACCGGCACCCGCCGGGCCTTCGAGCAGGCGCAGGACGCCATGCTGCGCGCCGATCCCGCCGACTACCGGCCGGTGTGGATGCTCGCCTTCTACGATCAGGCCGAGCTGGACTCCCTGGCGCTCTCCGCACACTTGGCGCTCGGCGACTACTCGACCGCCGAGTACCACGCCCACCGCTGCCTGTCCGCCCTCCGGCCCCACATGATCCGCTCCCGGGCTATCACCACCACCCGGCTCGCGCACGCCCAGCTCGCACAGGGCGCCCCCGACGCCGCCACGGCCACCGCGATGAAGGTCCCCGCCGAAGCCGCCACCCAGCACGCCCGGGTCACGCGCATGCTGCAGGAGTTCGGGGCCGCACTGCGCGCCACCGCGCCGGGCAGCTCCACCGTGCAGACCTGGACCGAGCACACCGCCACCTGGAGGATGGCC
Organism: Streptomyces sp. NPDC026672; assembly: GCF_040638185.1. Lineage (NCBI taxonomy): Bacteria > Bacillati > Actinomycetota > Actinomycetes > Kitasatosporales > Streptomycetaceae > Streptomyces > Streptomyces sp. NPDC026672. The sequence continues at coordinate 41,785 of NZ_JBEZXS010000048.1, read as the reverse complement.
GCATGACCACGGCGCCCGCCATCGAACTACGCACCTTCACCACCCTCGACACAGTCCGCGGCGACCTCCTCGACGTGTACGCCGACGTACGCGCCCCGCTCCTCCACCTGCCGAACTACGCGGTCACCGCGTTCGGCGAACGCCTGGACCGACACGGCAGCGAGCCGGGGTTCACGGCCGTCCTCGCGTACGCGGATGGGCACCCGGTCGGTTACGCCTACGGCAACACCATCGAGCACGGCGACCGCTACTGGCAGCGCACCAGCCCGACGCCGGCCGAGAAGTACACCGAGCGCCCGGCCCTGGCCCTGAAGGAAATCGGGGTCCGGCCGACCTGGCGGAAGACCGGCACCGCCCGCCGCATCCACGACGCCCTTCTCGACACCCGCGACGAGCCATTCGTCACGCTCATGGTCAACCCAGCGGCCGGCGACGGAAAGGTCCATGCGCTCTACAGGTCGTGGGGGTACGAGGACATCGGGCAAAGCCAGCCATCACCAGCCTCGCCGGTTCTCACGGTGATGATCCGCACCGCCCGCTGAACAGTCCTACGAGGAACCACCCGGATTCGTTAGACGGCCGACACCTGCTCGCATCCATCTCCTCATAGGTCGCTGGAATGGAACACGCGCTGGCAGACCCTCGCTCCTGCCAGCCATCAACGATCTTGCGATCCTCCCGTCCTCATCAGTGGGCTGCGCTAGCCTGCATCCGTGATTACAGGTGAGCTGAAGAGCAAGATCGACCGACTGTGGGATGCCTTCTGGTCAGGAGGTATCTCCAACCCGCTAGAGGTCATCGAACAGATCACCTACCTGATGTTCATCCGGCGCCTCGACATCCTGGAACAGGCCAAGGAGAACCGGGCCAATCGCACTGGGCGGCCGGTCGAGAACCTGATCTACACGGACGACACTCAAGTACTGCGCTGGTCGGTGTTCATCAACGAGTCCCCCGAGAACATGCTCACGAGGGTGCGTGACGGTGTCTTCCCCTGGCTGCGCACGTTGGGTGGTGAGGGGTCCACCTACGCGCACCACATGAAGGACGCGCGGTTCACCATCACGACCTCGAACCTGCTCACTAAGGCCGTTGACATGATCAACGGTATCGACATGGGCGACAAGGACACCAAGGGCGATCTGTACGAGTACATGCTCAGCAAGATCGCTACATCTGGGCAGAACGGCCAGTTCCGCACGCCCCGGCACATCATCCAGTTGATGGTGGAGATGATGGCCCCGCAGCCCGGCGACGAGATCTGCGACCCCGCCTGTGGCACAGCCGGCTTCCTGGTGGCCTCCGCCGAGTATGTTGAGCGTACTCACCGCGAGGCGTTGTTCGAGCCTGCCCAGAGGAAGCATTTCAACGAGAGCATGTTTCACGGGTTCGACTTCGACAGCACCATGCTCCGCATTGGCAGCATGAATATGCTGCTGCATTCCGTCGAGAACCCCGATATCCGCTATCGCGACTCACTCGCGGAAAGCGTGGCGAGTGAAGCGGACAAATATTCTCTCATTCTTGCCAACCCGCCTTTTAAGGGCAGTCTCGACTACGATGCGACTGCTGCAGATCTACAGAAGGTCGTCAAGACTAAGAAGACGGAGCTTCTTTTCCTCGCCCTATTCCTACGGCTGCTCAAGCCCGGGGGGCGCGCAGCAGTGGTCGTGCCAGAAGGGGTGCTCTTCGGCTCAAGCAAGGCACACAAAGACCTACGCGAGTTGCTTATTGAAGGGCACAAACTGGATGCCGTTGTGAAGCTTCCGAGTGGCGTCTTCAAGCCGTACTCAGTGGTGTCCACGGCCATCCTGTTCTTCACCAAGACCAACAGCGGCGGTACAGACAACGTTTGGTTCTACGAAGTCACGGCGGACGGCTGGAGCCTGGATGACAAGCGCACCCCACTTCTGGGGATGGAAAAGCTTGGGCCTCTTGTGGGCAACGACGCCCTGAGCGCGGACGAGCACGCCAAGAATAATTTGCCTGACGTACTGGCTCGGTGGCGACGCCGCAACGGCAGCGAGCAGAACCGGGAACGGACCAATCCGAGTTTCTGCGTTCCCAAAGAGGAGATCGCATCCCAGGGATACGATCTGAGCCTCAGTCGCTACAAGGAAATCACCCACAAGGAGATCGAGCATCGCTCACCCGCCGAGATCATGGATGAACTCGCGCAGATTGAGGCGGAAATCCAGCAGGGCATGAGTGAGCTGAAGGGCATGATCTAGATGCGCACCTACCCGCTCGGAGACGTCTCAAAATTTTACGCTGGTGCCTCGCTCCCCATCGGTGAATCTTTCAATGGCCAGCCCGACGGGTACCTCCTCGTGAGAGTTTCCGACATGAGCCTGCCGGGGAACGAGCGAACGCTAAAGAAATCTCAGCGCTGGAGTGCCACACCAGGGGCCAGATCAGCTACGTGCCCAGCCGGGTCGCTAATTTTCCCGAAACGAGGTGGCGCCATTGGGACAAATAAGAAGCGAATCGTAGAGCGCCCCTGCATTCTCGATCCGAACTTGATGGCGGTCGAACCCACTCCCGGTCAGCTTGATGGCGACTACCTTTATCACTGGTTTCAGTCGTTCGATCTATCTCAGATTGCGAATGGCAGCAGCATTCCCCAGCTCAACAAGAAGGACTTGACTCCTCTCCGTCTCCCACTGCCACCAATTTCGATGCAGCGGAAGATCGCTGAAATTTTGAACCATCTAGACACTCTGCGCGCTAAGCGGCGTGAAGCCATCTCCTTGCTCGAAGACCTCAGTCAGTCCATCTTCCGCGATATGTTTGGCGATGTCGTAAAAAACGATCGCGGTTGGGATGAGCATCGAACCCTGGGAGATGCAGCGTTTATTGTGTCTGGAATCACGAAGGGCCGCAGAGCGCCTAACGGTCCACTGCGCAGTGTTCCCTATATGGCAGTCGCTAACGTTCAAGAGCGACGCCTTGATCTATCTGCAGTTAAGGAGATCGAGGCTACCGCAGACGAGATCGATCGCTATCGCCTCTTGGAGGACGATCTACTCCTCACCGAGGGAGGGGATCCGGACAAGCTCGGCCGCGGCACGCTCTGGCGAAACGAACTCCCTGAATGCATTCACCAGAATCACATTTTTCGCGTTCGGTTGCGCGAAGGGTCTGGCATTGATCCCATCTTCTTGAATTGGCTTGTTGCGTCAAATCGTGGGCGGAGCTACTTCCTGCGTTCAGCCAAGCAGACAACTGGAATCGCCTCGATCAATGCAACCCAGTTGAAGAATTTTCCGTTGCTCATTCCCCCTATCAAGTTGCAGCAGGATTTTGGGGCTAGAATCAGGCATCTTGAGCAGTGCAAGTCATCCCATGGTGAGCACCTGTCCCAGCTCGACGCGCTCTTTGCCTCGATCCGGCACCGTGCATTTCGCGGCGAGCTGTGGTCGATCCAGGCTGCGTCCGCTACATGATTGCTACCGCCGCCCAGATGCGAGATTACGCCGCCCGCCTCAGTGAAAGGTCACCAACGTGAGCAACTTCGGTTTTCTCCAGGCTGAGTGGCCTGACCTGCACCGAGAATCGGTACACGCTGAGCGGCTGGCGCATGCAGACCCGAGGGCGTCCGCCTTCTACGCACGTCGGGTGCTGGAACTCACGGTGGCGTGGTTGTTCGAAGCTGATGACACGCTCAGGTTGCCTTATCGACGTGATTTAGCGGCGCTGATTGCCGAGCCGACACTGGTGCGAGTCTCTGGCCCTGCGGTCCGGGCGAAGATGGATGTGATCCGTCGGCAAGGCAATATCGCCGTGCATCGCAAGACACCCATCACTCCCCAGGACGCGGTGCGCACGCTCACGGAGCTATTCCACGTCCTGTATTGGATGGCGCGCACCTACACCCGCGACCAGACCCAACTGCCCCCGGCCACGCTCGCCTTCGATGTGGCGCTGATACCTCGACCGGTCCCCGCAGAGGTGCGCATCGCCAAGCAGGCCGAGCTGAAGGCCCAGGCAGAGAAGCACGCCGAGCAAGATGCCGCACTGATCGCGGAGCGGAAGAAGAACGAGGATCTCGATGCAGAGATCGCCGCGCTGCGCGCACAGATCAAGGCAGCCAAGGTCGCTAACGAGGCACAGCCGGACACACACGACTACAACGAAGCCCAGACCCGCACCCTGATTATTGACCTCCTCCTAAAGGAGGCTGGCTGGGACCTGGACCAGCCGAGGGACCGCGAATACCCGGTCTCTGGGTTGCCGACCTCGGCCGCGCCCTCTGGCAAGGGTAAGGTTGACTACGTCCTGTGGGACGACGACGGCAAACCTCTGGCCGTCGTTGAGGCCAAGCGGACCACTCGCGACCCGCAGCAGGGCAAGTATCAAGCGACCGTCTACGCCAGGGCCCTGGAAGATCAGTTCAAGCAGCGGCCGGTGATCTTCTACACCAACGGCTTCCGCACCTACTTGTTCGATGACCTCAGGTATCCTCCTCGTGAGGTGCAAGGCTTTTACACCAAGGATGAACTTCGTCTCCTGGTCCAGCGGCGAGCCAGCCGCCGCAGCCTCGCCAAGATGCCGATCAACGAGCAGATTGCCGGCCGCCACTATCAGTCCCGCGCGATACGACGGATTGCTGACTCCTTTGAAAAGGACTCACTGCGCCACGCCCTGCTCGTGATGGCAACCGGATCCGGAAAGACCCGCACCGTAATTGCGCTGAGCGACTTGATGATGCGCGCAAACTGGGCCAAGCGCATCCTCTTCCTCGCCGACCGCACCGCTTTGGTCAAGCAAGCCACCAACGAGTTCAAGAAGCATCTGCCTGGTGCCCCCGTCGTCAACCTGCTGGAGGAGAAGGACCCCAACGCGCGGGTATTCGTCTCCACCTATCCGACGATGATGAATCTGATCGATCAGACCGACGCTGCGGGCCGCCGTTCCTTCGGCCCTGGCTTCTTCGACCTGATCGTCATCGATGAGGCACATCGCTCGATCTACCAGCGATACGGCGCAATCTTCGACTACTTCGACTCGCTCCTTGTTGGCCTGACAGCGACACCGAAGGACGAAGTCGACCGGAACACCTACCGCCGCTTCGAGCTTGAGGATGGCGTGCCCACTGATGTCTACAGCCTGGACGAGGCGGTGGCGGAGGGCTACCTGGTGGCGCCGCGTGCTGTCGATGTCCCGCTGAAGTTTCAGCGGGGCGGCATTAAGTACGACGACCTCTCCGACGAGGACAAGGAGAAGTGGGACGAGACGGAGTGGAGCGAGGATGGGCAAGTCCCTGATGAGATCACCACAGAGGAGCTAAACAAGTACCTCTTCAACGCCGACACCGTCGACAAGGTCCTGCAGACCCTCATGACGCACGGCCTGAAGGTCGACGGCGGCGACAAGCTCGGCAAAACCATCATCTTCGCCGCCAACAATCGCCACGCGGAGTTCATCGCAGAGCGATTCGACAAGAACTACCCGCACCTCAAGGGTGCCTTCGCCCAGGTCATCACGTACCGCACCGAGTACGCCCAGAGCCTCATCGACAAGTTCTCCGACGCTGCGGAGCTTCCCCAGATCGCCATCTCCGTGGACATGCTGGACACCGGCATCGATGTGCCTGAGGTCGTCAACCTTGTCTTCTTCAAACTGGTGCGGTCCAAGACCAAGTTCTGGCAGATGGTCGGCCGCGGCACTCGCCTCGCACCCGACCTGTTCGGTCCGAACAGGAGCAAGGACGGCTTCCTGGTTTTTGACCTGTGCCAGAACATCGAGTTCTTCAACCAGAACCTGATGCGCGCTGAAGGCAAGGTCGCTCCCTCGCTGAGCCAGCGGATCTTCGAACGCCGCGCCGACCTGCTCCTCGCCCTCGACGGGGCAGAAGACTCTGGCCCAGATGCGGCGGAGTCTGCCGTACGACCAGAGTCCGATGGCACGGTCAGCGATGAGGGCTTGCGCTGGGACCTCGCCACGCGGCTGCACGACGAGGTGACGGCGATGAATCCGGACAACTTCCTTGTCCGTCCGCACCGCGAGCAGATTGAAACCTTCGCGGACTTCGATGCGTGGCTTGCATTCACGCCTGACGCGCACAGCCAAGTCGTCGATCACCTATCGGGACTTCCGACGGCCTTCCGCGACAAGGACGACACCGGGGAGGAGGCCAAGCGATTCGACCTGCTTTCGCTTCGCCTCCAACTCGCCGTTCTGAATGGCGACCCGAGCTTTGCTCGCCTGCGGGACCAAGTCCAGGAGATCGCGTCCACACTGCTCGACCAGCTGACTATCCCTGCGATCAAGGCCCAGCAACTCCTGCTCGACGAAGTGGCCGGCGATGAGTGGTGGCAGGATGTGACGCTTCCCTTGCTGGAGACGATGCGCCGCCGCCTGCGCGGGCTCGTCCGGCTGATCGAGAAGACCAAGCGCAGTATTGTCTACACCGACTTTGAAGATGAGCTCGGCGAGCTGACCGCTGCCACGCTCAGCGGCATGGAGATCGGAACTGATCTCACGCGTTTCGAGCAGAAGATCCGCATTTACCTCAACACGCACCAGGACCAGCTCGCTGTCCAGAAGATCCGTCGCAACAAGCAGATCACCGCGACGGACCTGTCACAGCTGGAGCAGATCTTCGTTGAGGCCGGCCTCGGCACCACAGCAGACATTGACTACATCAAGGACGCCAAGGGTGGCCTCGGCCTTTTCCTGCGATCGCTGACAGGCTTGGAGCGGGAGGCAGCGGCGCTAGCCTTCGACGCCTTCCAACAGGGCAAGACATTCACGGCCAACCAGCTCCGCTTCCTCAACGAGGTCATCGACTATCTAGCGCGGAACGGCACCATTGACGTTGACGCACTGTATGAGTCGCCGTTCACCGCGCTCGCGCCGACCGGTCCCGAGGCGATCTTTCCCGACACCGAAGTAGACGCCATGGTGTCCGTCATCCACTCGATCCGCTCCACTGCTGTCGCGGCCGAAGGCGCGGCCTGATCAACCACTCACAGGGGAGAAGCAATGCGGCAAGAAGAAATCACCAACGAGTGTCCTGGGACGGGGCAGCGTGGGCGCATGGACGAGAGCGCGCCGGGCGACGACTGGTACGTGATCTGCCACGTGTGTGGGACGAAGTGGGCGGGAGGCAGCACCCTTCTTGCGCCTCACGAGGACCTGCGGAAGCGCTGACGCTTGGGCTGGTGGTGCGTGAGCGATGCGTGCGCGGACGACGTGGAATGGACGACCACGGAGTGGATCGTGCATCCTCCGAAGTCCTCTCCCACCTGGTGGTTCCGGACATCCAAGAAGCGTCCGGAACCACCCAACAAGGTTTGGCCAGGACTTCATCTAAGCCCAGTTCCACTTTCAAGCCCTGCGGAGTCCGGGTGACCCGGTGTAGCCGTCGCAGGACGTTGCATTGGTGCTTCTGTGCGCCCCTGCGTGCACCCTCCACGCGCCCCGCGCTCCCCTTCTACGGTCATGGAACTGCGAGGGCCGGAAAAGTCCGGCCCCGACGGGGAGCACGGTGCGGCAGGTGACCGCACTGACTTGACGTCGGCCGGATCTGCCCGCCTTGGGGATGGGGGCGGTATGGGGTCCCGTCGCAGGATCGATGACAGCTTCGAGCAGGCAGTGCAGGCCGCCGTGTCGACGTTCGGGGCGGAGGTCACGCCAAAGCTGAGAGGCGGTGGGTGGCAGGAAGACCAGCTCCGGGGACCGCTGGAGAACATGATCCGGTCCATATGCCGTGGCTTGGGTCTGGACGTCACGCTCATTGGCGAAGTCCCGCTTGTCGACATGGGAGCCCGCCCTGACTATGCCGTTGAGGTAGCAGGCGCCCTCGTCGGTTACATCGAGCTCAAGAAGCCGGGCACCCAGGCCGACCCGTCCGTCTACACAGGCCGCAACGCCGAACAGTGGGCAAAACTACGGCTGCTCAACAACGTTCTGCTCTGTGACGGGAACGAATTCTCCGTCCACCAAGAGGGCCAACAGGTTGGTGAAGTGGCCCACATGAAGGGCTCGGTTCTCACCTCTGGATCCCGGCTTACCCCCGCCGACGGGACACTCGCGCGGGTGCTACGCGAATTCCTGACCTGGGAGCCGCAGACACCTCGCACCACGAGTCAGCTCATCCGAGCAGTCGCCGGGCTATGCCAACTTCTGTCGGAAGAGGTCGGAGAAGCGATCGCACAGGAGAAGAGCCGTCGACGTCCACCGGCATTCACGACACTCGCCAAGGACTGGCGACACCTGCTGTTTCCGGAAGCAACCGACGCCCAGTTCGTCGAGCAATACGGTCAGGCAGTGGTGTTCGCACTGCTGCTCGCCAGGGTGGAGGAGATCAATTTCGAAGGCGAGACTGTGCATGAGATCGCCACGAAGCTCGGCAAGAAGCACTCGTTGATGGGGCAGGCCCTGGATGTCTTGGCCGGCGACTCTGTTGCTGGCCTGTCCACCACGCTGAACACATTGCTTCGTGTCATCGGCGCGGTCAGATGGGATGTGCTGGACGATGGCACCGGGGACGCCTACTTCCTGCTGTACGAACACTTTCTCCAGATCTACGACCCGGACCTGCGGATACGCACAGGCTCGTACTACACACCGCGTGGTGTCGTCTCGGCCATGGCCCGGCTCGTCGAGGACGTCCTGAAGCGGGAGGGTTTCCGTATCCCGTCCGGCTTCGCTTCTCCCGATGTGGTCCTTGTCGACCCAGCCATGGGCACCGGCACCTTCCTCCTGTCGGCGCTGGAGCTGGCCGCCGAGACCATCACCGAGGCAGAGGGCCCAGGTGCGGTGGGCCCACGCTTGCGAGAGATGGTGGGACGTCGGCTGGTTGGTTTCGAGATGCAGGTCGGTCCGTTCGCTGTCGCGGAACTACGCATGCACGCCATGCTCAAGCAGTACGGGTCCGCCGCCCCCGCCCGGGGACTCAGGCTGTTGGTGGCTGACGCCCTGGACAGCCCGACAGCCGAGTTCAACTGGATCCCTCACACCTACCGGGCGCTCGCGGAATCCCGTCGGCAGGCCAACCAGGTCAAGCGGGACGAACGTGTCATGGTCGTCATGGGCAACCCGCCTCACGACGCCGTGAAACGGGGCGCTGGCAAGTGGGTGGAACGAGGGGAGCCCGAGGCGGACATCCCGGCCCCGCTGGGGGCCTTCCGGCAACCTGGCAACGGCAGGTACGAGTCGAAGATCGCCAACCTCTACGTCTACTTCTGGCGCTGGGCCACCTGGAAGGTCTTCGACGCACACGACGACGTGCCATTCGGTGTGGTCGCGCTGATCACGCCGAAGGCATGGCTCAAGGGGCGGGCGTTCGCCGGAATGCGGCGTTATCTACGCGAAACCGCCGACGAAGGCTGGATCGTCGACCTGTCCCCGGAGGGCCACCGCGCGGATGTCGCGACCCGGATCTTCCCCGAGGTCGCCCAGGAATTGTGCATCGCGATCTTTGTGCGGTGGCGGGACAGCCCCAGGCCACGGACGGACCAGCAGACTGCAAAGGTAAGACACCTCAAGGTCGGCGGGCGCCGAGACGAGAAGATCGAACGCCTGACGACACTCAGGCTCGACGACCCCGAATGGCGCGAGTGCGCCACGGGTGAGACGGATGCCTTTCTGCCACCCGGCAGCGACCTGTGGGAGTCCTGCCCGCAGCTGAGAGATCTGATGCCGTGGTCGTCTCGTGGCGTCACGCCTGGGCGCATGTGGGTCTACGCGCCGGACGAGGACACACTTCATAAACGGTGGCAGCGCTTACTCGCCGCGGATACCGAGAGACGCGCCGAGATGCTCGGACGCTCTGGTGAGCGAGCGCCTTCAGACAATGTCCCGCCCCTGCCAGGAGTTGAGTCTCACGGGCGGATACCGCTCGCCGCCGAGCACAGGACAAACCCTCAAACGGTGCGCATTGGGTTCCGCTCGTTCGACCGGCAATACGTGTTGCCGGACAGCCGATTGATGGAGCGAGGCAGAGCGGACCTTTGGCGAGTTCGCAGCGACCGCCAGATCTACACCGTTGAGCAGAACGCCCACCCGGTGGTCAACGGTCCGGCACTGGTCTTCAGCGCCCTCATTACCGACATGGACTATTTCAACAACCGCAGCGGTTGCGCCCGTCCCCTCTACCGCAACGCCGCCGGCACGCTGCCCAACGTCATGCCCGGTCTGCTCCCCCTGCTCGCCGGGCGGCTCGGCATACCGGTCGTCGCTGAAGACCTGCTGGCCTACATCGCCGCGATCGCGTCCCACCCGGAGTACACGGCTCGATTCCAAGAGGACCTCGAAGTCCCCGGCGCGCGGATACCCCTCACCGTTGACCTTTGCTTGTGGGAGCAGGCAGTCGCCATCGGCCAGCGAGTCCTGTGGCTACACACCTACGGCGAGCGGTACGTCGACGAGACGGCCGGGAGGCCGTACGGCAGGGTGCTGCTACCACGCGACCGCCCTCGATGCGTCGAGGAGATCCCGGACGATGCGGAAGCCATGCCGGAGAAGCTGGCGTACGACCCCGTGACACAGGATCTGTGGGTCGGCAGTGGACGGATCAGTCCGGTGCCTCGCGCGGTCCGGGAGTACGAAGTGTCCGGGATGAACGTTCTCGACAAGTGGTTCGGCTACCGACGGAGGAACCCCGCCGGCAAGCGACGCCTCGAACTGGACCACGAGGTAGCTCCGCGCTGGCTTCCCTCATGGACAACGGAGCTGCTGGAGTTGCTGAATGTCCTCGGCCTGCTCGTGCGAGAGGAGCCAGCACAGGCCGATCTTTTCAATGATGTGTGCGCGGGCGAACTGATCACGGTGACGGACCTGACCACAGCGGGGATCCTCCCTGTTCCCACAGAGGCAACCAAGGCGCTGAAGGCAACATCGGACGCGGGCGACGCACTATTCGACCTGTAAGCGAAGGAGCGGCCGCCGAACCACGTGCAACTGGTCCAAGTCGTCGCGAACCTGCAACTCGACTCGACCCGATCGGGCACGAGTCCGCTCCCACCCCGGAGCATGCTGGGACTGCAAGCGCCAGAAGCAGTAGCGCCGCACCTACATCGCTGCTGAACGTGCTGCTCAGGCGACCTCTTCTGCGTGAGCGATGCGTGAGCGGACGGAACCGCACAGGCCATCACCGAGAAGACCGCGTCACGAGTCACATCAGTCCTGACCATGGGGTTCCGGACACCGAAGAACCGTCCGGAACCCCCTAGCAAGCTTTGGCCAGGACTTTTAATCCATTGGTTGTGGGTTCGAGTCCCACAGGGCCTACGGTTCGACCCCAGGTCAGAGCGCATCTGATCTGGGGTCGTCGGCGTTTTCGGGGCTTCGGTGATCGTCAGCCGGCCCCTCGCTCGCCCGAAATGCAGACGATCACGACATGGACAGGCCCCGGTCGGCAACGGGGATGCCGGTCGGGGCCTGCTCGGGTGGTCAGGCGTGAGCCTGGAAGATCAGTGTGCCGATGTGCCCGGCCTTCGGCGCGTCCACCACCGTCGCCTCCGCCGTCTCGAAGCCTGCGCGAAGCAGATGGCGCTCCCACACGGCGGGCTTGTAGCTGTAGCGGTAGGTGAACATGGCCTTGCCCGCGAAACCGCCCTTGTACATGCCCTGCGGTCCGTAGGCGCCGGGGATGGCAGGCGGCTGGGAGAACACGAAGGTGCCGCCCGGGACGAGGTGCTCGCGGACGAGGGGGAAGAGGCGGGACGGGTCGGTGAACCAGGCCGCGCCGAAGATGGAGTAGATCGCGTCGTACCGGCTCTTGTCGTCGGCGAGCCGGTCGAGGATCTCCCCCTGCTCGATCCGCACGCCGAGCGGTGCCCACTTCTCGCCCGCCCGCTGCACCATGCGCGGCGACAGGTCCACGCCGCTGGCCTTCACGCCCTGCTGCGCGAGGTGGGCGAGGGCGCGGCCGGTGCCGCAGCCGATCTCCAGGACGGACTCCGCGGCGCCCAGGAGCTCCGGACCGGGGCCGTGGCCGGCGTACTGGGTCCAGCAGAACGAGGGTTCGGCATCGTCCTTGAACGCCGACTCGGCGAAGGCGTCCCACAGTTCGGTCTCGGCGGCGATGTCGTGCGGTACGGGCACAGCGGTCCTCTGGTTGTCGGGATGCGGGAGCCCCCGCCCTCGGGAGCTGTGAGGGCGGGGGCGACTGTAGCGGGGCTCAGTGGCTGTCGGGCACCTTGTCGTCGCACGGCGAGCAGTCCGCGCCATCGATGGCCCACAGCTCCTCGTCGATCGCCCAGCCCTGGGAGCGGAGGAAGTGCCCGCCACACCGGGTGTTCCAGCGTGCGGATGCGGGACTCGTGGTCGGCGACGTCCTTGCCGACCTCGAAAAGGCCCTGGCTGATGGTGTTGAGCTTGGTCTCTACCCGGGTCAGCGGGCGGTGTGCTCACTGGCGGCTCGCTGTCTCGTCGGTGCGTAGCCAGCTCGGGAGCTGCTGCTGTACGGAGGGCAGCGCCATCACCGGCGCGGGCCGCTCGCGGCGGCTGCCGTCTCCTCCGCCCGGCTGTTATGCCGACGATGGGCAGATCGACGCTCACCTCTCCGGCCGCTCTCTGCTCGCAGTGCTGGTCACCACCCAGCACATCCTCGACCCGCCAGCTGACGACGATCCGGCCGCTTGGTCCCTCGACCACGCCATCCACTCCCGTACCCAGCGGGCCGTCACCACTGCCAGCAGCCGCGAGCGTTCCCACAACAGCGAGGTGACCGCCATCTTCCTCGACGACCGGCCCCCGGCCGCCGACTGATCAGCTGGCCACTCCTTCTGCTTCCACGCTGTGGCTCCTGGGGACCACCGATTCTGGGCAAACGGGTTCCGTACCGGCGGTGTCTACGCCCAGGTACCGCGGTGTGGGTCCCAGGTTCCCTGAGCCGTGTTGTCGAGCATGGGGTTGATGAATGCGGCGGCGGCCTGTTCCGCTTCGGCGAAGGTGCCGCAGCCCTGAAGACCGACAACCAGGGCCGCCTGCTGGGGGTACATGTCCTGCCAGGTGGGACCTGGTGCCTCGAAGACGGCAGGGAGTACGACAGGGGTGCCGTTTCGTCGTCGTCGTTCGGCTTCATGATGCAGAGCATGGGTGACGTCTTGTCCGGGGACGGCTTCCCGCTGGCTGATCAGGAGGAGGTCGGCCAAGTCGCGGTACCGGCTGGAGCCGTACTGGGCGTTGTCGCCGTGCCGCTCGTACATGGCGCAGATCTTGTCGGTAACGTGGTCGATCACGGGGTAGAGGCGGACCTCGGGCCAGTCGACCGGCCATTCGATGTCGACGGCGGACTTCAGGGTGCGGATCTCCGGGGTGCCGGAGAGGGTGCGGCCCACGACGAGGTCGACCTTGATGTCGGCCACCTGGGCTGTGCCGCAGAAGACCTTGAAGTGCTGTGCGCCGCCGCGGCCTTCGTCACTGTGGTTTTCGAACTTGCTTGGGGTGTAGCGGAGGTAGTCCCCCAGGTCCAGCGAGGCGGCCTCGATCACCAGCTGCCGGGCTTCGTCGGCACTGCGCTCGGGGTGCGCGCTCTGCAGGTCGATGTCCTGGCTGAGGCGGGCGGCGCCGCGGTAGCGGACCAGCAGGGCCTGGCCGCCTTTGATGAGCCAGCCGTCGGGTTCCTTGGTGAAGACGCGGGCGGAGAGCCGGTTGAAGTAGAAGATCTTCATGAGGTCGGAGACGCTCATGCCGGTCTGCTTGGACATGTTCCGTGCGGCTTGTGTCAGGGCCGCTCGGAACGCTGTCGGGCTCGTGTAGGTCTTGCCCATGGATCGCCCCCTGGCGTGCTGGTTCAAGTCTGCTGACTTTACGCCCGGGTTGATCGTCCTTCAGGTCTTTGTGCGGGTCGGTCCGTCTTTTCCGCCTCGGGTCGGCCGTCGGCCGGTTCGCTGTCCGGCGTGCTTTTATTCAGCATGCCGAGTCCGGTGATTGCCTCGGTCAGGGCTGGGTTGGACATCTTCAGCTTCAACTGCCGGTCAATGTCTTGGAGGGCCTTACGCAGTCCGGCGAGTTCGGTGGCGTTGGGATAGCCACGCGGGAGGGACAGGTCGGCCAACCGGATCCCGCGGAGCAGCATGGCGGTGTCTTCGTTCCATGCATTGATGGTGCGGGGGCTGCTCGGGGTGTGCTGGGCGAGGTAGGTGGCGAGGTCGGGGTTGTGGGCCAGCAGGTGGACGGCTGCGTCGAAGCCTTCCTGGCTGGCTCGGTCGGCTTCCTGGCGGCGCAGGCTTTCCCCTGCCTGCTGCACGAGGTGTTCGATGAGTTCGCGTCCGGTGGCGGTGACTTTGAGGCCGTACTTGCGGGCGTAGGGCTGTACGCGTTCGGCAAGGTCGTCCAGGGCGATCAGGTCGCGGTGTTCTGCTTCGGCGATGACGCCGCCGATGTGGCCGCCGTCGGCTTTGGCCTGGAGCAGGTCGGTGATGGTACGGCCGGCGGTGGTGACGGGCAGCCCGTCGACCACGGTGATCTCCGAGGACTCCAGCGGTGCGGTACGCAGGCGGACGAATGACTCATTCGTGGTCCGCCGGCGCGGCACGGTGATCTCCACGTCGGGGGCGGGGATGTCGCCCAGTTCATGGAGCTGGCAGGCTGAGGCGTGGGAGACGACGCCAGAGTCCGGGTGACCCGCGGGGCGTTCCCAGGCGAATGTCTTGGGCTGCAGGCGCAGCCAGGCAGCCTTCATCTCCACGTGGCGGGGCGTGCCGCCTGCGGTGAGGAGGTAGACGCCGCGGCTGACGTTCTCCAGCAGGCCGACCTCGGTCAGGCGCAGCAACTGCACGGCGTTCAGGCCGAGCGCTTTGGCCTGTGCGGTGGTGACCAGGCCCCACTGGTCCGCCGCGGCCCCGGAGAGCGCAGCCAGCTGTTCAGCACGGTCCATACAGAGATGGTTGCATAGTTCGACAGAGATGGTTACCTCCAGATGTAACTATCTCTGCATCGATCTAGGAAATTGACGTAATTAACTCTGCCCAGCAGCTTCAGGAGGACTTCTGTAGATGCAGTGCTGGCCCGTACCGGACCTCGGCCGCGCGCGCCACCGCAAGGTGAGAGGCATGGTCGTGGTTCGAGGAGAGCTGTCATGGGCTCTGCTCCGTCAAGAAGAAATCACCAACGAGTGCCCTGGGACGGGGCGGCGTGGGTGCATGGACGGGAGCGCGCCGGGCGACGACTGGTACGTGATCTGCCACGTGTGTGGGAGGGAGTGGGCGGGAGGCGGCACCCTTCTTGCGCCTCACGAGGTCACGGAGTGGACCGTGCATCCTCCGAAGTCCTCTCCGACCTGGTGGTTCCGGACACCCAAGAAGTGCCCGGAACCACCCAGCAAGCCTTGGCCGGGACTTTTGATCCATTGGTTGTGGGTTCGAGTCCCACAGGGCCTACCCGGGAGCCCGCGCGTCCGAGGTGTTCGGCGTGGGGGCTCGGTCGTTTCCCGGCGGGGGTGCTCCCGCGGACAGCAGGGCCGTGATCGTCTCCTGGTGGGGGCCGGTCGTCGCCCACTCCAGCGGGGTGCGGCCCGTGCCGTGGTCCTCGCGGAGGGCGGGGTCCGCGCCCGCGGCGACGAGTGCGCGCACGGTGTCCGTGTGCCCCCAGCAGGCCGCCGCGCACAGCGGTGTGCCCTCGGCGCCGTGGCCGCTCTCGGCGTCGGGGTCCGCGCCGGCCCGCAGGAGGAGTCCTGCGATGTCCGCGGCTCCCTGGACCGCCGCCGCGTACAGGGGGGTCGTGCCCTCCGAGTCGGCCGCCCCCGGACGTGCGCCGGCCCACAGGAGACGGCGGACGAGTGCGGTGTCTCCGGTCACCGCCGCGCCGACGAGGCGGTTCGACAGCTTCTTCGCGCGTCGTCGGTTCACGGCAAGTCCCCCTGCGGCGCGACCAGTTGACGTACCGCTTCGACGATCACCCGGCGGTGGGAGTCCGGGGGGACCAGGGTGTGGACGTCCTCCGTGCCGTGCTGCCACATGTTGGCGATCACCAGGACGAGGGCGAGGAGTTCGGGGGCCGGCACCCGGGTGGTGACGGTGCCGCGTTCCTGGGCCCGCGCGATCGCCGCCGTCTTGTCGGTCATCGACTGGGCGACCAGGGGCCGTACGTCCCGCCGGTCGCCGCGTTCCAGGGCGTACCAGCTGAGGAAGCGCATCACCTGGGGGTGTTGGACGCCGGCGTCGTAGAGCCGGCCGGCGTACTCGGGGAGGTCGTCGGCGTCGATCGGGACGGCGGTGACGGTCTGTTCGACGATCGCGTCGTAGACCGCCTCGAACAGGCCCTCCTTGCCGTCGAAAAAGGAGTAGACGAGCCCGGGGCTGATGCCCGCGCGCTTGGCGAGCCGGTCGACGCGGGCGCCGGCGACGCCGTACTCGGCGAACTCGGCCAGTGCCGCCTCCATCAGCTGCTGCCGCTTGCGGTCGGGGTCACGTGTGCGCATGCCTCCATCCTTCGCTAGTGAACGTTCATTTGACAACTTCGGCCCGCGGCTGCCACTGTCTGTCCCAGGTAATAAATGAACGTTCATTTGAGAACGGTCGGACGCCACAACAAGAGACGCCACGCACCAAGAGACGTCACACGTCACGAGAGGAGCCCCACCATGCCCGGCACCACCGCCCCGCACTGGACCCCGGACGCCATCCCCTCCCAGCACGGCCGCACGGCCCTGATCACCGGCGGCAACAGCGGCATCGGCCTGGAGACGGCCCGGGTCCTCGCCCGCCACGGCGCCCGCGTCCTCCTCGCCGGGCGCAGCGCGGGCAAGCTGGAGGAGGCCGCCGCCGCCCTGCGCGACGAACGGCCCGGCGCCGACGTCGGCACGGTCGTCCTCGACCTCGGCAGCCTCGCCTCGATCCGGCGCGCGAGCGCGGACATCGCCGGGAGCGGGACCGTCGACCTGCTGGTCAACAACGCCGGGGTCATGAACGTCCCCGAACGCCGCACCACCGCCGACGGCTTCGAGCTGACCTTCGGCACCAACCACCTGGGCCACTTCGCGCTCACGGCCGGCCTCATGCCCGCCCTGCGCCGCTCGCCCGCCGCGCGGATCGTCACCGTCAGCGCGCTCGCCGCGGCCTGGCGCGGCGGCCGGCTCGACGACCTGATGAGCGAGCGCCGCTACGCCCCGATGACCGCGTACGCCAAGTCGAAGCGCGCCAACGTCGTCTTCACCCTCGAACTCGCCCGTCGGCTGGAGGGCACGGCGGTGGAAGCGGTCGCCGTGCACCCCGGCTCGGCCGTGACCAACCTCCAGCGGCACAGCAGGGGTCCGCTGATGAAGGCGGTCGTCGGCCTGCTCGCGCACACGGTCATGGGCTCGCCAGAGGGCGCCGCCTGGCCCACGCTGTACGCCGCCACCGCCGCGGACGTGCGCGGCGTGCGGTACCTCGGGCCCGCCGGCCGCGATCAGACCGCGGGCGCCCCGAAGGAGGCCCGCCTCCCCCGGGGCGCGGACGACCCGGCCGAGGGCGCACTCCTGTGGGAAACGAGCGAACGCCTCACCGGCGTGAACTTCCCGACCTGAGCCACTGGACGACCGAGCGGCGCGGCTGTCGGCCGGTCCGGCCCGGTCCCGGCACCGGCCTTGGTTCTGGCCTCGGCCTCGACTGCGGCCCTGACCCGGCTTCGGAGTGGGCGGCGGCCTCGGTTCCGGTTCGGTCCGGGCCTCGGCTCCGCGTTCGGTCCCGACTCCGGCCCCCGGCTCCGCCCCCGCCACCTCGGCCCTGGCCCCCGGCTCTGCCCCCGCCGCCTCGGCCCTGGCCCCCGGCTCTGCCCCCGCCGCCTCGGCCCCCAACCCCAACCCCCGGGAACTCAGCCCGCGTTCAGTTCCGTGAGCTGGCCGAGGGGGAGTGTGTGCTGGGTCTGGAGGACCTTCGCGCGCAGGTAGCGCACGTTGTGGGCCGTCGTGAAGACACCGGTCGGGACGCGGTCGTGGACCTCGATGCCCAGGGTGCGCAACTGGTCGGCCTTGTCGGGGTTGTTGGAGAGCAGGTCCAGCCGCTCGATGCCGAGCGCGCGCAGCATCTGCGCGGCCGACGTGTAGTCGCGGGCGTCCTCGGGCAGCCCGAGGGCGGCGTTCGCCTCGTAGGTGTCCAGGCCCTGGTCCTGGAGGGCGTACGCGTCGAGCTTGTTGTAGAGGCCGATGCCGCGGCCCTCCTGGCGGAGGTACAGCAGCACACCGCCGCGCTCGGCGATGCGCTCGACCGCCTCGCGCAGCTGCGGTCCGCAGTCGCAGCGGGCCGAGCCGAAGACGTCGCCGGTCAGGCACTCGGAGTGCAGCCGGACGAGCGGTACGGCGCCGGGGGCCGGGTCGCCGAGGACGACGGCGACGTGCTCCTGGCCGTCGGTGAGGCCGTGGAAGGTGACGAGTTCGGCGTCGACCGAGTAGCCGTCGTGGAAGCGCAGCGGTACCCGGACGCGGGCGCGCTGGGTGGCGGCTGAGGTGTCGGGCATGCGGGTTCTCCGGTCTTCGTCCAAGAGGTCCTGGGCCGAGGGGTCTCGGCCCAAGGGGGTGTCCGCCTCGCCTCCGCCGTGCCGCCGTTCCGCGGCCGACACGGGAGCTTCAGATTTGAAGCAGATCCTCGGTCCTGGACCCTACATCACGTTTCAAATTTGAAGCAATGGCTTTTGGGTTGTTCCCCGGATCACTGGGTGGATTACCAGGGGGCCGAGAGATGGATCAGCCGAGAGGTGGATCAGAGGAGGGGTGGGGGGTGGCGGTCAGGAACAGGGGCGGGGCGACCGGCGCCGCCACGGCACCTCGTCCGTCGTACCGCGCTCCCCCTCGTCCTGGAGCGCCCCGGCGACCTCGCTGAAGATCTCCTCCAGCTGCCGCACCTGCTCCGGCGTGAGCCGGTCGAAGAGGGTGGCGCGCACCGTCGCCACATGGCCCGGCGCCGCGTCCTCCAGCACGGCCAGACCCGTCTCGGTGAGGGCCGCGATGCTGCCCCGCTTGTCCGAGGAGCACCCCTCGCGCAGGATCAGCCCGTCCTTCTCCAGCCGGCCCACGGCGTAGGTCAGCCGGCTGCGGGTGATCTTCGACTTCTCGGCGAGGTCCGTCATGCGCAGCCTGTGGTCCGGCGCCTCGGAAAGGTTCGCCAGGATGGAGTAGTACAGGTGTGGCATGCCGGTGTCCTGCTGGAGCTGCCGGTCGATCGCGTCCTCCAGGAGGGAGCTGCCGGCGAGGTACGCGCGCCAGGCGCGCTGCTCCTCGGGAGTGAGCCAGCGGGTCGTCATGCCGACAGTGTAAGTTTGTTTCAAATCTGAACCAAGACCGTTCATGTGAGCCCCCCACTCCGGAGTGCGTCGATGCCCTTCCCGTACGTCCTGCTCTCCGCCGCCGTCTCCCTCGACGGCCACCTCGACGACACCGGTCCGGAGCGGCTGCTGCTGTCCGGACCGGCCGACTTCGACCGGGTCGACGAGGTGCGGGCGTCGGTCGACGCCATCCTGATCGGCGCCGGCACGATCCGCGCCGACAACCCGCGGCTGCTGGTCAACGCCCCCGAGCGGCGCGCGGCCCGGGTCGCCGACGGCCGGCCCGAGTATCCGCTCAAGGTCACCGTCACCGCCTCCGGCGACCTCGACCCGGACGCCAAGTTCTGGCACACGGGCGGCGGCAAGGTCGTCTACACCACGGACGAGGGCGCCGAGCGGGCCGCCGGCCTGGAACTCGCGGCCGATGTGGTCGCCCTCGGCCCCGACCTCGACTGGCCGGCCCTGCTCGAACACCTGCACGACGTGTACGGGGTGCGGCGGCTGATGGTCGAGGGCGGCGGCACCGTCCACACCCAGCTCCTCCAGCAGGGTCTCGCCGACGAGCTCCAGCTCGTCCTCGCCCCGCTGCTCGTCGGCGACCCGCACGCGCCCCGGCTGTTCGGCCCCGGCGCCTACCAGCGGGGCCGGCTGCGGCTGGTGGAGACGCGGCGCATCGAGGACGTCGTCCTGATGCGCTACGAGCCCACCGCGCCCGGCGCCGGGAGCTCGGTCACCGCGGCCGACCGGCACTGGCTCGCGCTCGCCTGCGACCTCGCCGCCCAGTGCCCGCCCTCACGGACCGCGTTCAGCGTGGGTGCGGTCGTGGTCGCCGCCGACGGGACCGAACTGGCCCGCGGCCACTCCCGGGAGGGCGACGACCCCGTGGTGCACGCCGAGGAGGCGGCGCTCGCGAAGATCGACCCCGAGGACCCGCGGCTGCCCGGCGCGACCGTCTACAGCAGCCTCGAACCCTGCGCGCGCCGCGCCTCCCGGCCCGCGCCCTGCGCCCGGCTGATCCTGGACGCGGGCGTACGGCGCGTCGTCACCGCCTGGCGCGAGCCGGACACCTTCGTCACGGAGGCCGACGGCAACGGCCTCCTGAGGGCCGAGGGCACCGAGGTCGTCCTCCTCCCCGAGTACGAGGCCCGCGCCAAGCAGCCCAACGGGCACCTGCTGGGCTGACGGGAGCCCGCTCGCCGGAGCCGACGGGCGCCCGTCCGCCGGGCACGACGGGAGCCGTCCGACCGCTTGATCCACCCCCGAGATCAACCCGTGTGCTTCGGGCCCCGCGGATGGCGTACACTGGTTTCACCGACGCGGGGTGGAGCAGCTCGGTAGCTCGCTGGGCTCATAACCCAGAGGTCGCAGGTTCAAATCCTGTCCCCGCTACTGAAGGCCCGGGGCCGGAATCCAGACATGGGTTCCGGCCCCGGGTGTTTCCCGCCCCGTCCGCTCATCCGGTCGGCCCACAGCGTTCGCCGCCCACCCCCGCTGCGGGAAACCTGGACCCCACGCCCTACGTCGGACGAGCGGGAGACGAGCAGTGCGCTCTGGTGAGGTGGAGGAGGGGCCGTACGTCAGGGCGGGCGGCCGACTCCCCGGCGACCCCGCACCGGACCCGGGCCCCGGTACCGAGGGCCCCGTGCCCGAGGAGCGCCCCGGCCGCCGCGCCTCCTGCGTGCGCTCCCTCGTGCGGGCCCTGCCCGCGCTGCTGATCGTCGCCGGCGTCCTCTACGGCGTCCTCACCCCGCAGGCGTTCACCGCCGTCCCCTTCTTCACCGCCGCGCCCCTCGTCGCCGCCCCCCTGTCCTCGCTGCGCACCACCGTCCTGACCGGCCTCGCCGCCCTCGCCGGAACCGTCGTCGTGCACGCCCGCTTCGGCGCCCACGTCAGTGCCGGCGCCGTCACCGAGGTCGTCACCGTGGCCACCGTCGCCGTCCTGGCCGCCGGCATCAACCGCGTCGTCCGCCTCGGCGACCGGCGGCTCGCCTCCGCCCGTGAGATCGCCGAGGCCGCCCAGCGCGCGGTCCTGCCCGAACCCGCCGGACGCATCGGCGGGTTGGACATCGCGGCGCGCTACGAGGCCGCGCAGGAGGGCGCGTTCATCGGCGGCGACCTGTACGCGGTGCAGGACAGCCGCTACGGCGTCCGGGTCGTCGTCGGCGACGTGCGCGGCAAGGGCATGGGCGCCGTGGCGGTGGTCGCCGTGGTGATCGGGGCCTTCCGGGAGGCCGCCGAGCAGGAGCCGACGCTGGAGGCGGTGGCCCGGCGGCTGGAGCGGGCGCTGGCCCGCGAGGGCGCCCGGCGCCCGGGGCTCGACGCCTACGAGGGGTTCACCACCGCCGTCCTCGCCGAGATCCCGCACGGCCGGGGGAGCGCCCGGCTCCTCAACCGCGGCCATCCCCCGCCCCTGCTGCTGCACGCCGACGGAGGGCTGCGCACGCTCGCCGCGCGGGAGACCACGCTGCCGCTGGGCATGGCCGACCTGGGCGTGTGGCCCGACCGGGCCGAGGAGGTCCCCTTCCCCGGCGGCGCCACCCTGCTGCTGTACACCGACGGCCTGTCCGAGGCGCGGGACGCCCACGGCCGCTTCTACGACCCCGGACGGCGGCTCGTCGGGCGCACCTTCCCCGGCCCCGGCGCGCTGCTCGCCCACCTCGCCGACGAGGTGCGCGGGCACTCCGGGGGCGGCATGTCGGACGACATGGCGCTGCTCGCCGTACGCCGTCCCCAACCGATGTCACGGCCGATGTCACGGCCGGTGACCGGACGGAAGCCCTCCGCATAACAACTGACGTACCGTCAGGTTCGGTCCTATTCCCGGATGGGTAAAGACTTGCGGCCAACTCGCCCGATTTTCACCGGTCATGGGCCTAAAGTCCGCCACCGAATTCGTTAATGATCAAGAGGAACGGCTTGGAATCCGGTGGCCGAGTCTATTAACGTTCGATAACGCAGCGCGGTCGTCCCAGCCGTCACAAGAGGCGGCTCCGTGCGCACGCGCCGAATCCCGCAAGGGAACCGGGGAACCACCACCTTGGGGTGAATCACGCGGACACCACCGTGGAGACACGGCTGGTTTACGCGCGTAGGAGACCTTCCCGCTCCGAACCCGTCAGCTAACCCGGTAGGCGACGGAAGGAAAGGAGTACGCCCGCGTGGCGTCCAACCGGCCTGCCCCCGTAGCCCCGTTCGTGCCGAGCCAGCGCGATTCCGAGCCCTTCGCCTACGGGGCCCCGCGCGCCGACGAGGGCACCTGGGAGGAGTGGAACCCCACCGAGGAGTCCCTCCCGCCCGTACGCGGCCGGCACCGCGTCGCCAAGCAGCGCGGCGGCGGGCTCGCCCGCAGCTCCACGGTCCTCGGCGTCGGTGTCATCGCCGCCGTCGGCGCGGGTGGCATGGCCAGCGCCAACACCGGCAAGGCACCGGTGTCCATCTCCATGCCCGACCTCCCCTCCGTCGAGCACCTGCTCGGCGAGTCCCACGCCGAGTCGCCCAAGGGCTCCGCGACCGCGCTCAGCAGCGTCGGCGTGACCCAGGCCGACAGCGCCACGGGCACCGCCGACGCCGGTGAGGCACTGCGCAACCGGATCATGGCCCAGGCCGAGCGGCAGCAGGGTCAGGTCGACGCCAAGGCCGCCGCCGCTGCCGTGGCCGCCGCCGACAAGCAGGTCGCGGACGCGGCCGCCAAGGCGGAGCAGGCCGCGGCCGCGAAGGCCGCCGACGCCAAGGCCGACGCGGAGGCCGCCGCCAAGAAGAAGGCCGAGGAGGAGCGCCTCGCCGCGCTGGCCAAGCAGTACACGCTGCCGACCTCCTCGTACACGATCACCAGCACCTTCGGCCAGGCCGGCTCCATGTGGTCCTCCGGCTACCACACCGGCCTCGACTTCGCCGCCCCCACGGGCACGCTGATCAAGGCCATCCACAGCGGCACGATCACCGAGGCGGGCTGGGCCGGCTCCTACGGCTACCGCACGATCCTGACCCTCGACGACGGCACCGAGCTGTGGTTCTGCCACCAGTCCTCGATCAACGTCTCCGTCGGGCAGAAGGTCGCCACGGGTGAGGTCATCGGCCGCGTCGGCGCCACCGGCAACGTGACGGGACCGCACCTCCACCTGGAGGTCCACCCCGGCGGCGACGCCACCGGCATCGACCCGATGTCCTGGCTGCGCGGCAAGGGCCTCACCCCCTGAGCCACCCCACCGGTCCCCGGCGGTCCTGACGGCGTCCCCCCGACGTCAGGGCTGCCGGTCAGCTGTTTACGCGATCTTTGCGGCGCCCTCGGAATCCGTCTCTCCGCCACGGGCGTTGAACCGGGGTATGACTTCCCTTCGCAAGCTCGGCCCCTCCGACCTGGAGGTCTTCCCGCTCGCCCTCGGCGGCAACGTCTTCGGCTGGACCGCCGACGAGGAGACCTCCTTCGCCGTCCTCGACGCCTACGCGGCCGCAGGCGGCAACTTCGTGGACACCGCCGACTCCTACTCGGCGTTCGCCCCCGGCAACAAGGGCGGCGAGTCCGAGACGATCATCGGCAGGTGGGTCAAGGCGCGCGGCAACCGCTCCGACGTCGTGATCGCGACCAAGGTCGGTCAGCACCCCGACTTCCAGGGGCTGTCCGCGGCCAACATCAAGGCCGCCGCGGACGCCTCGCTGCGGCGCCTCGGCACCGACCACATCGACCTCTACTACACGCACTTCGACCGGCCCGAGGTGCCGGTGGAGGAGATCATCGGCGCGCTCGACGAGCTCGTGCGGGCGGGCAAGGTGCGGTACATCGCGGCGTCCAACATCTCGGCCGAGCGGCTCCAGGAGTCCCTGGACTTCTCCGACCGCGAGGGCCTGGCCCGGTACGTCGCGCTCCAGCCGCACTACAACCTGGTCTCCCGCGACACCTACGAGGGTCCGCTCCTCGACCTCGCCTCCCGGGCGGGGCTCGCGGCGGTGCCGTACTTCGCGCTGGCCGCAGGGTTCCTCACGGGCAAGTACCGGCCCGGTACGACGGTCGACAGCCCGCGTGCGGGCGGCGCCGCCAAGCACCTGGAGACGGAGCGCGGCCGCCGGGTCCTCACGGCGCTGGACGAGATCGCGGCGGCCCACGACACCGCCGTGCCCACGGTCGCCCTGGCCTGGCTCGCGGCCCGGCCGACGGTTGCGGCCCCCATCGCCTCGGCCCGCTCCCTCGCCCAGCTCCCGCCCCTCCTCGACGTGGCCACCCTGACCCTGACCCCCACAGAACTCACCCACCTGACAACGGCCTCAGCCTGACGGAGCCACCCGCGACCGCCGGCAGCCACGGCCGGCGGCCGCCCCGGCTCCACGACCCGTCCTTCTCCGCCACCACGGCGCCCGGCCCCTGCGGCGTTTCCGGTGGTGCCGGGCTGGGGGTGACCCGTCGATTGCAGTGCTCGGTCCGGGTGGTGGTTTCGGTGGTGCCGAGCCCGAGCACGGACGCTGGGAATCCCGTCCGGCGGCTTCTCTGGCTCCGCTGCCCCTTCCTCCCCGCCGCCGCGGGGCTCAGCCCCGGTGGTGGTTTCGGTGGTGCCGGGCCCGGACGGCGGGATTCCCGCCCGGTGGCTTGTCTGGTTCCGCCGCCCTCCTTCCGCCCTCCGCCGCGGCGCCCGGCTGGGGGTGGCCCGTTGGTGGTTTTCTGTCCGTCGTTCGCGTAGTGCTGTGCAAGGCGTTCGGGGTCAGGTGCGGTACGGGTTGTAGGTGGGGTGGGGGAGGGGTGGGTAGGCGTAGGGGGGTGGGGTTCCGTAGCCCGGCCAGGCCGGGGCCGCCGAGCGGGTCGCGAACTCCAGTGCCGGTCGGGCCACCTCACGTCGGTTCCACAGCTCCGCGAGCAGCTCCCGCTCCCGGACGACGAAGTCCGCCCCGGCCCGCCCCCGCCGCCCCCGGCGCCGCAGCAACGCGAGCGAGGTGGCGTACGCCTCGTACTCCGCCACCGTCCGCGCCGCGGGCTTGCCGAGATGGTGCCCCGCGTAGTCCCGCGCCAGCCGCCGCGCGCTCATCGACCCGAGCGCGTACGGCTCGGTCGGCCCCAGCCACCCCGCCGCGACATACGCCGGCAGCTCCTCCCGCAGGCTCCGCAGCTCCCGCTGCCGCGTCCAGATCGCGAGCCAGGTCAGCAGCCCGAACACGGGCACCATGAACACCCCGTACACGGCGAAGAACCCGTACTCGCCGAACGTCGAGGAGCCGTTCCAGAACGCGTGCATGCCCATCGCGAGCAGCAGCCCGCACAGCGGTGCCAGCACCCGCGGCAGCCGCCTCCGCTGCCCGGACAGCGCGGCCAGGCCGAAGCCGATGCCGGTGAGCACGGTGAACAGGGGATGCGCGAACGGGGACATGACCACCCGGACGAAGAACGTGGCGGCGGTGACGGAGGCGATGCCGCGGTCGCCGGTCAGCTGGTCGGTCCCGAAGGCCGTACCGAGGTAGAGGATGTTCTCGGTGAACGCGAACCCCGTGGCGGTGACCCCCGCTATCACCACCCCGTCGACGATCCCGGTGAAGTCCCGTCTGCGGAAGAGGAACACCAGCAGCACGGCCGCCGCCTTGGCGGACTCCTCCACGACCGGCGCTATCACGGTCGCGCCGAGCGTGTCCGCGCCGGACGGGTCCGCGGTGGCCGTCGCTATCCACCGGGTCGCGAAGCTGTTGGCGACGATCGCGATGAGCGCCGCCGCGCACGCCCCCCAGGCGAACGAGAACACCAGGTTGCGCCAGGGTCCCGGCGCGACCCGGTCGAGCCACCGGAACGCGGATATCAGCAGCGGCACGGGCAGCACCGCGAGCCCCAGCCCGACCAGGAACCCCTCCGTGCCGGTCTGCTGCCGCACCAGCGCCAGGATGACCAGCCCGGACAGCGTCAGCAGCGCGGTCAGCGCGGTGTACCGCACCCACCTGCGTCGCCACCAGCGCACATGCCGGAACGAGTCGTCGGCGGTGGGATACGCGGGATAGGTGGCCACGGCATCGACTCTAGTGAGGGGGGCGGTCGGGGTGCGGGACCCGGCGGAAGAGCAGATCGTTCACCACATGACCCTTGTCCAGTCCCTGCCCCTCGAAACGGGTGCGGGGCCGGAACGGCGGACGTGGCGCGAAACCGCCGTCGGGCCGCGTGTTCTCGAACGCGGGGTGCGCGTCCAGGACCTCCAGCATCTCCCGCGCGTACGGCTCCCAGTCCGTCGCGCAGTGCACCAGCGCACCCGGCCGGAGGCGGGCCGCGGCCAGGTCCAGGAACTCCGGCTGGATCAGGCGCCGCTTGTGGTGCCGCTTCTTGGGCCAGGGGTCGGGGAAGTAGACGCGGAGCCCGTCGAGGGAGTCGGGGCGCAGCATCTCGCGCAGCAGGATGATCGCGTCGCCGTTGCCCACCCGCACGTTGGTCAGTCCCTCGTGGTCGGCGAGGTTGAGCAGGTTGCCCTGGCCCGGGGTGTGCACGTCGACGGCGAGCACATTGGTGCCGGGGTCGTCCGCGGCCATCCGCGCGGTGGCCTCGCCCATGCCGAAGCCGATCTCCAGCACGACGGGCCGGTCGTCGCCGAACAGCTCGCCGAGGTCGAGGACCCGCTGCCCGTCGATGTCGAGCCCCCACTTCGGCCACAGCCGCTGGAGGGCGTCGGCCTGACCCGCGGTGACCCGGCTGCGGCGCGGCTGGAAACTGCGGATGCGCCGCTCGAAGTGCGACCCGGCGGGATCGGCGCGGGGCCCGTCGGGGAACCGCGGCTCCCCCTTGGCCCGGGTGTGCCGGACGGACACACCGGGGGCGTGCCCGGTGGGCGGCGGTCCGGGGGCGGTGGGAGTCTCGGGGGTGTTCACGGAGTCAGACACAGTGACTCGATTTTACGTGCGGGACGAAGACCACCGGCCCGCTCCGGCCCCGGCCCGACCCGCGCGGCCCGCCGTCCCGTGCGTCACGCCGCCGCCAGCGCGGCCAGCGCCCGTCGTGCCACCTCCCGGCCGATCGGCAGCGACGCCGTGGCCGCCGGGGACGGGGCGTTGAGGACGTGCACGGCGCGGGCGCCCTCGCGGATGAGGAAGTCGTCGACCAGGGTCCCGTCCCGCAGCACGGCCTGCGCCCGCACGCCCGGCGCCGCGGGCAGCAGGTCCGCCTGCTCCACCGCGGGCAGCAGCCGGCGCACCGCGTCCGTGAACGCGGCCCGGGACAGCGACCTGCGCACCTCCCCGAGCCCGTACCGCCAGTGCCTGCGGGCGATCGACCAGGTGCCGGGCCAGGCCAGGGTGCCGGCCGCCTCCCGGGGCCGTACGACCCCCCAGCCGTACCCCTCGCGGGCCAGCGCCGGCACCGCGTTGGGGCCGATGTGCACCCCGCCGTCGATCCCGCGCGTCAGATGCACCCCGAGGAACGGGAACGCCGGATCGGGAACCGGGTACACCAGCCCCCGCACCAGGCCCGGCCGCGCCAGTTCGTAGTACTCGCCCCGGAACGGCACGATCCGCACCTCGGGCGCGTCCCCGGTCATCCGGGCGACCTCGTCGCAGTGCAGCCCGGCGCAGTTCACCAGCACCCGGCCCCGTACGACGGCCCCCGCCGCGGTGCGCACGGCGACGCCCAGCCGCGGACGGCGGTCCACCCGGACCACCCGCGCGCCGTACCGGATCTCCGCGCCGGACGCCTCCGCGAGCCGCCGGGCGACCCCGGTGAAGTCGCACACCCCGGTCGTCCCGACGTGTATGGCGGCGATGCCGCGGACCTGCGGCTCGTACTCCGTGATCTGCGCGGGGCCCAGCTCGCGCACCGGGATGCCGTTCTCCCGGCCGCGCTGCACGAGCGCGTGCAGCCGGGGCAGCTCCTCGCGGTCGGTGGCGACGATCAGCTTGCCGGTGACCGCGTGCGCGATGCCGTACTCCGCGCAGAACTTGACCATCTCGGCGGCGCCCCGCACCGCGTACCGCGCCTTGAGCGAGCCCGGCCGGTAGTAGATCCCGCTGTGGATGACCCCGCTGTTGCGCCCCGTCTGGTGCCGGGCCGGGCCCGCCTCCTTCTCCAGCACGGTCACCCGGGTGCCGGGCGCGGCGCGCGTGATCGCGTACGCGGTCGACAGCCCGACGATCCCGCCCCCGACGACGAGCACGTCACAGTCGTACACGCGCACCCACCTCCACTCCCGATAGTGCACTGCACCACCGCGGGCCCGCTGAAACCCCGGACCGGTGGAGCGCCCCGTAAGGGGCGCGGGGAACTGCGCGATCAACCCCAAACGAGCTGCACCCGCAAGCCGAGACCAACCCGGCAGACGCTGAGGCGGCGCAGCCCTACGCCGGGGTCATGAGAAGGGGTCGGGCCCGCTCCCGCAGTTCAACAACCCGCGGCTCGTCCCCGTACGGCTCCAGCCGATGCAGAAGATCCTTCACGTACTCCGTCGTCCGCGCGGAAGAGATCCGCCCCGCCACCTCCACGGCCCGCACCCCCTGCTCGCACGCGGCGTCGAGGTTCCCGGACTCCAGCTCCGCCACCGCCGAGACGACGAGCCGCAGCCCGTGCGAGCGCACGAACTCCTCCGTCGGCTTCGACAGCGCCTGCTCCGTGAACCGCCGCACCTGCCGGGGCGCCTTCAGGTCCCGGTAGCACTCGGCCGCGTCCGCGGCGAACCGGTCGTAGGAGTAGAAGCCCAGCCAGGACGGGTCGTTGTCGCCCTCGCGGGACCGCTCCAGCCAGCCCTCGGCCGCGCGCAGCGCCCCGCCGGCCGCCTGGGCGTCACCCGCGCGTGCGTGGGCCCGCGCCTCGACCAGCCGGAAGAAGCTCATCGTGCGGGCCGTGGCCAGCCCCCGGTTGCGCTCCAGGGCGGCCTGCGCGAGGTCGACGCCCTCGTCGCCGAACCCACGGTACGTCGCCTGGAGCGACATGGACGCCAGCACGTACCCCCCGAGGGGGACGTCGGCGGCCGCGCGCGCGAGCCGCAGCGCCTGGATGTAGTACCGCTGGGCGGCCTCCTGCTGACCGGTGTCGAAGGCCATCCAGCCCGCGAGCCGAGTGAGTTCGGCGCTCGCCCCGAACAGGGCGCGGCCGACGTCGTCGGAGTACGAGCCGAGCAGCAGCGGCGCCGCCTCCACTCGTAAACACTCCGGCACCATGGACGAACGCCAGTCGCCGCCTCCGTACTTGGAGTCCCAGCGCCTGGCGTCCTCCGCGGCCTCCCGCAGCTTCTGCACGTCGCTGTGGCCGACCTTGATCGATGCGCCGGAGCCCTCGGACGGGTTCGCCTCACGCGCCACCGAACTGTCGGCCGGGGTTATGAGCCAGCGTGAGGCGGGCGTCGCGTACGCGCTCACCGCGAACGACCCGGCGAGTGACTGCCAGATGCCGCCGGAGCCCGCGCGGCGACCCGCGAGGTCGAGCCGGTACAGCTCCGTCGCCGACCGCACCGCCTGTCCCACGTCGCGCGGGAAGGCGAGGCCCACTTCGGGGGCGGGATCCGCGTCCGCCAGGCCGATCTCGTGGAGCGGCACCGGGCGGCCGAGCTTCTGGCCGATCGCGGCCGCGATGAGGTGGGGCGCGGCGCCCTGCGGCACCATGCCCTTCGACACCCAGCGCGCCACCGACGTCTTGTCGTAGCGAAGAGTCAACCCGCGTTGTGCGCCAAGGTCGTTGACGCGTCGCGCGAGTCCTGCGTTGCTGATTCCCGCGAGGGCGAGAACGGCGCCGAGTTTCTCGTTCGGCCCGCGTTGCTCCCTGGACATGCGCCACCCCTCGACACAGACGGCTGCCGCGCTGGCATAACCACGCGGCATTCGTAAACCCAGCGTAGTTCGCCGCATCCCAAGCGTTAAGGGGCATTGTTCCGGTTGGCGGGATTGTGGTCCGTACGGAAGTGCGGGCCCTGACGCACCGTGCACGGGTCGCCGGGTCGTGCCCCCGCCGTGTGGCCGTGCGCCCGTGCGTGCGCTCTCCTGCGGCCGGCGGGGGAGCGGTTCCATGGATCGTGCGTGGGTCGGCCCGCTGTACTGGATCCAGTGGGCTGGGGGACACCGCCACCTACATCCCCGCGGGTGGCGGACCGGTCCGGGAGGCGATGCCCGCCTCCCGGACTGTGCGCTTTTTCCGCGCGGCTCATGCGCTGCGCAGAGCCTGTACGGAGCGTGCCCAAACCTGTCTCGCCGCCATCAATTTGGCTGAAAATCGATGGGGTGGGATCGGGGTCTTCACCGCTCCTACCACGGCAGTTGAGGGCGTGAAGGGCGTTCTGGGGGAGCGAAATGGGGCGCATTCGCGTCGCAGTTCGCTTGCCCCGCACGGGGGTTCGCCTCTTCACGGGCAGGCACGCGAGGTCGATTTCCCGTGCCCCGAGGCGGCGCCGCCGCCCCTCCGTCGCACGTTCTTCATGGCAGCATGGTGAACCGGTTCATGCCGTGCACTGGTTGTCCACAGGCTGTGGAGGCGTCGATGCGGTGGTTGGTGGGATGGAGCAGTACCGCCGCCGGTGCCGTCGCGGGCGGATCCGCCGGCGCCACCGGGTACGACGGCGAGACCGTCCAGCCGATCGGCTCCCAACTCCTGTGGGGCGACCCGGATCCGCTGTGGGCGGTGGGCGACTGGCGCCCCGACGAGGTGCGCGTGGTGCGGGCCGACGCGCAGAACCGCATCGCCGTCCTCGGCAGCTGCGGCGCCACCGACGAGGAACTGCGGCTCGGACTGTTCACCGCGCGCGGGGGCGCACTGCGGCACCTGACGGCATGGCCGGGCAGCTACACCGCCGTCGTCCAGGTCGGCCGCCGCGTCACCGTCTGCGGCGACCTCGCGGGCGCCCGCCCGGTGTTCCACGCGCCCTGGGCCGGCGGCACCGCCTACGCCACGGCCGCCCTCCCGCTCGCCGACCTCATCGAGGCCAACCTCGACTTCGGCCACCTCGCGGCCCTGCTCGCCGCCCCCGACGTACCGGCCGCGCTGCACGACTCCACGCCCTACGACGGCGTGCGCCGCGTGCCGCCGGGACACGCGCTGATCCTGCGCACCGGCGCCCGCGAGGTCGCCGGGTACGAGCACGTCGCCTCCCTCGCCGTCGCGGCACCCTCGGCCGACCCGGACAGCGCCGTCGACGCCGTGCGCGACGCGCTCGTGGAGGCCGTCCGCGTCCGCCTGTCCGCACCCCGGCACGTCCCCGGCACCGACATGGACCCCGGCCCCGTCCCCGGCATGGGCCCCGCCGAACGCCGGGCCGCGCGCGGGATGCCCGTGCCCGGCATCGGGGCGGACCTCTCCGGCGGCCCCGCCTCCGGCACCCTGGCTCTGCTCGCGGCCGGCCTGCCCGGCATGCCCGGCACGGTCCTGGGCCACGGCACGGGCGCCGGCGAGCGGCTGCTGGCCGTCACCTTCAACGACCTCGCCGTCGGCGGCCGGGAGGCCGAACTGGAGCGGGCCGGGGCCCTCGCGGCCAACCCGCGCCTGCACCACGTGGTGGTGACCGGAGGCGAGGACGTCCTGCCCTACGCCGACCTGGACGGCCCGCTCACCGACGAACCCGGGCCCTCGCTGATCTCCGCCGCCCGCCACCGCGCCCGGCTGGCCGCGGGCAGCGCCGACCACTTCACCGGGTACGGCGCCCGCCAGGTCCTGGACGCCCACCCGGCCCGCCTCGCCGACCTGCTGATGGACCGCAAGCGCCGGCACCTGGTGCGCCCGGTCGCCGCGCTCGCCAAGGCGGACGGCTCGGTGCTGGTGCCCGCGCGGGTGTACGGCGCGGCGCGGAAGCTGGCCCGCACGCCGTACCGGGCCGGCCTCGACGGGCTCGCCGACCGGCTGATGCGGCGGCGCTTCGACGAGCCCGGGGGAGCCGTGGGCGCCTCCCTGTCCGCGCTCACCTGGGCCAGACCCGGGCCGGCGGCGCGCTGGCTGACCGGGGAGGCGCTCGCCGAAGTATCGGTTCTTCTCCAGGGCGCGGCAAACCGCTCAGGAGTGGGTCCGGGACAGCGCCCCGGCGACTACCGCGCGCGGGCGGCACTCGCCCGCCACGCCGCCGATCTCCGGGTGCTCGAACAGGCCGCGGAGATCCGCTCCCAGCGCCTGCACGCGCCCTTCCTGGACAACCAGGTCGTCCGCGCCTGCCGCGCCCTGCCCGAGGCGCTGCGCGTCCAGCCGGGCGCCCGCGCCGCGATCCTCCGTACGGTCCTGGAGGGCGCCGGAGTCACCGAGCTCCCGCCCGGCTGGGGCGCCCCCTCCCACGCCAGCTCGGCCGCCGCCGCCCGCATCGGGCTGCGCGCGGCCGCCGGCTCCGTCGTCGACCTCTTCACCACGCCCCTGCTCGCCCAGGCGGGGCTGGTCGAGGCCCGGGTGGTCCGCAAGGCGCTGCGCTCCGCCGCGGCGGGCGAGCCCCTGCCGCTGGACGGGCTCGCGGACCTCGTCTCCCTCGAACTCTGGCTCGGCCGCCTGCTGTCCCGCCGCGGCACCTGCTGGACCGGCACCCCCGCCCGCTCCCGGGCGGTCCCCGCGGGCATAGTGCCCCGCAGGACGGCCCTGGCGTCGGGCGGCTGACCCCTCGGGGACGGTCCAGGGTTCCGGGGGCGCCCCGGAGTTCTCTAGGGCGTGTTTCGAAAGTCCCGCCTGGCCCGCGACGCCTGGCACGCACACTCGTTGCGTTGTCGGAACGCCCGAGTACATCCAGTACGAGGGCGATCCTCCGCCTTGCGATTGCACGCACCAGACGCCGCGGGCCCCGCCCTCCGGGCGGACGGCGCTACTTTCGAAACACGCCCTAGCCGCAGAGGAACCTGGACTCCGCCCAGTCGGCCAGGGCCGCCGAGTCGAAGGCGTTGCCGTGCGGCTCCACGACGAGGCGCACGGTCTTCCTGCCGGTCAGGTTCACATGCACCGGCACCGCCGGGTCACCGCCCTTGACCGTCCCGGACTTCCACCTGAGCGCGCCGTCCGCGTAGACGGAGAACGAGACCTTGCCGAGCTTCCGGGTCAGATCGTCGAGGCCGACCATCGCGTCGTACGCCGAGCACTGCCGGTTGAGGTCGATGGTCACCGAGGACTGCCCGTGGACCGTCACCCCGTGCGCGTACTCCCGCCCCGCGATGGACACTCCCTCGCGCTGCCACGCCCAACTGCTCTCGCCGAGCCGCATCTCGGGCTCGGTGTGGTCGCCGATGAGGTCGTACGACAGCTCGCTCCACTGGTACACGGCCGGGGGCGCCGGCGGGGGAGGAGGTGTCGGCGTCGGGGTCGGCGTCGGGCTGGGCTTCCGCGGCGGCTTCGGTGTCGGCGTGGGGGTGGGCGTGGGCGTGGGCGTGGGCTTC
Organism: Streptomyces sp. NPDC026672; assembly: GCF_040638185.1. Taxonomy (NCBI): domain Bacteria; kingdom Bacillati; phylum Actinomycetota; class Actinomycetes; order Kitasatosporales; family Streptomycetaceae; genus Streptomyces; species Streptomyces sp. NPDC026672. Next base: position 8,332 of record NZ_JBEZXS010000048.1, on the reverse strand, counting down.
GCGGGCGCCTCGGCCGTCGGCGTCGGCGTCGGCTTCGGGGTGGGGGTCGGCTTCGGGTCCGGCCTGGGTACCACCGCCGGCGCGGGCGGCGCGGGCTCCTTCTTCGGCGGCGCCGCGGGCGGCTGCGGGGGCTGCGGCTGTGCGGCGGCCGGGGGCGGCGACGCGGACGGCTTGGCGACCTCCTTGGCGGGATCGTTCTCGCCCACCAGGGCCATCGCCACCACGGCGACGGCGACCGCGACCACACCGGCGGCGATCCCGGCCTTCACCGGCCCGCCCACGCCCTCCGAGGCCGCACCGCCGCCACCCGCGGCTCCGCCGCCCGACGAACCACCGGTCGCCGCGGCGGCCGCACCCGCGGCACCCACCCCGGCACCACCGGCGATGATCCCGGCCGCCTTCGCGTACCCGGCGACACCGAACCAGCCGATGACCGCGACCGGCACGACCGCGGGGATACCGCTCGCCACCTCTTCGATCTGCGCGGCGGCCAGCCGGCACTTGGCGCACTCGTCCAGGTGCTTGCGCAGCCCCCGCTCGGCCCTGATGCGCAGCTTCCGCCGGGCGTACGTGCCGAGCTGGTCGGCGTAGCGGGCGCACTCCTCGTCGCCCGCGAGGGACGCGCTGACATGCGCCTGGAGGTACGCCTGCTTCAGCCCCTCACGGGCCCGGCTGGCCAGCACGCGCGTGCCGTTGGCGTCCAGACCGAACAGGGTGGCCACGTCGCTCGGCGACTCGTCCTCCACCTCGGTGTGCCAGAGCACGGCCTGCCAGCGCTCGGGCAGCGAGCGGAACGCCTGCATGGCCATGGACTGCTCGGCATCGTGCATGGCCCGCACGTCGGCGCCCAGGTCCAGCGTGTCGTCGTCGGACACCTCGGAACCCCGCCCGGCCCGCGCGGCGAACAGGGCGAAGTCGTCCACCAGGTGCTCACGCCGCGCGGACTTCGTCCAGTGCGCGGCCACCCGGCGTACGGAGGTGAGCAGATACGCGCGTACGGCGTGCTCGGGCCCGGAGCCGCCCCGGACCGCCTGGAGCATGCGGGCGAAGACCTCGGCGGTCAGGTCGTCGGCGGTGTGGCCGTCGCGGCAGCAGCCGCGCGCGTAGCGGCGGACGGCGTCCGCGTGCCTGCGGTACAGCGCCTCGTAGGCACTGTCGTCGCCGGCGCGCATCCGCGCGATCAGTTCGCTGTCGGCCGGCGGGACGTCCGCGCGGCCGCCCTGGTGGGGCACCTGTGGTGAGGCCGACCCGTCGGGCTCCGCGGCACTGCCCCCGAGAGACTCGTCCCGCCCGTCAACGCTCATCCCGGAAAGCCCCCGACGCCTGCCAGCCCGACCCGTGCGGGGGCAAGACTGCCACATTGGCTTTTGTTCAGTACCCCCCGGTACGACCTATCCACTCGTCCGAGGGGACTTGCCGTCACGGAGTACGGACAAGCACTCGAACGGGTGTAGGGGCCAATGAGCCCCGGTGTCCGGCAGACGAGGTCCGGGCCGTCCGCGCGGGAGCCACGGGGGCGCGCGGGAGGGGCGAGAGGGGCGCGCGGGAAACACCCGCGCGCCCCTCCGCTCCGTCGGTCCATCCGGTCGGTCAGCCAGACCGGCCGGCCGGCCCGCTCGCCCGCTTACGCGGGGCGCGAGCGCAGGCCCTCCAGCAGGATGTCCAGCAGCCGTGCCGAGGCCGCCGCCTGCTGGGCCGGGTCCGGCAGCGAGGGCGCCGCCGTCGCGATCACCAGCAGCACGTCCGCCACCGACACGTCGGGCCGCAATTCGCCCGCCGCACGCGCCCGCTCCACGAGCCGGCCCACCACGTCGAGCAGCGCCGCCACCCCGGCGTCGAAGTCGGCACCGGTCACGGCGTCCTCCGCCACCAGCCGCAGCTCACCGGCGCCCGGCTGCTGCCGCTGCTGCGGCACCCTGGTGCCGTCCACCGCCTCCGCCTCGCCGCCCTCGCCGCCCTCGTCGGACACCCCGACGCGCAGCACCTGCGGCGGCAGCAGCCGCCCGGCACCCGAGGCCACCGACGTGCGCAGGAAGCGCGACAGCGCCGACCACGGCTCGTCCTCCTGCCCGAGCGCCGTCCGCGCCTGGTCCGTCAGCCGGGAGGTCTCCTCCTCGGCTATCCGCCGGACCAGGACGTCCTTGCTCGGGAAGCGCCGGTACACCGTGCCGACACCGACCCGCGCGCGCCGTGCGACGTCCTCCATCGGCGCCCCGTACCCCAGTTCGCCGAAGACCTCACGCGCCGCACGCAGCACGTGCTCCAGATTGCGCTGTGCGTCCACCCGCAGCGGCGTCGTGCGCGAGCTGTCCGCACGTCCGCCGCCCGCCCCGCCCACCGCGCCACCCGGCGCGAGGGTGGGGGCCGATGACCAATGAGTGTCCTGAATATGCATGAGTGTTCCCCCGGTTAACGACGTCTCCCCCCGGAGACTCCCCGCCACTGATTCCGGAGTGTGCGGAACCGGATCCGTTCCGCGGCCGGGACCGCCCGTCGCGGACCCGTCCGACCACATCCCCTACACCCCGTCGTCACACGAACATAGTTGAGAGGGGGTCAATTCAGAAGGGGCAGGTTCCGCACAGAGCGCCCCCCGATCGGAGTACGGCGCACATTCATCACGATTGCCCGCCTCCGTGCGCTCCCGTCCAGCCTCGCTGACCTGGCCCGATTCCGCCCGGCTTCGTCGCATGTGCCGACCCGGCGCACTCGGGTCCGCCGGTCACACAAATTGCCGGGGCTGTGGACAAACAAGAGCGTCGGGTGCGTCATGGGATGGTGAAGGAACGTGCGCGCATTCTCGTTGTCGGCGGCGGCTACGTCGGGATGTACACGGCACTGCGGCTCCAGCGGAAGCTCAAACGGGAGATCAGCAGGGGGGACGTCGACATCACTGTCGTCACACCCGATCCGTACATGACGTACCAGCCGTTCCTCCCGGAAGCGGCGGCCGGTTCCATTTCCCCCCGTCATGTCGTCGTACCTCTGCGTCGCCTCCTCGACCGGTGCCACGTCGTCGTCGGCGAGGTGACCTCCATCGACCACACCGCGCGCACCGCCACCCTCACCACCCTGGCCACCGAGGAGGAGGGCCGGGGCGCCGAACACCTCACCTACGACGAACTCGTCCTCGCCCCCGGCTCCGTCTCGCGCACCCTGCCCATCCCCGGACTCGCCGAGCACGCCATCGGGTTCAAGACCGTCGAAGAGGCCATCGGCCTGCGCAACCACGTCATCGAGCAGATGGACATCGCCTCCTCCACGCGCGACCCCGCCGTCCGCGACGCGGCCCTCACCTTCGTCTTCGTCGGCGGCGGCTACGCCGGGGTCGAAGCCCTCGCCGAACTGGAGGACATGGCCCGCTACGCCACGCGGTACTACCACAACGTCCGCCCCGAGGACATGCGGTGGATCCTCGTCGAGGCGTCCGGCCGCATCCTGCCCGAGGTCGGCGAGGAGATGGGCCGCTACACCGTCACCGAACTGCGCCGCCGCAACATCCAGGTCCTCCTGGAGACCCGCCTCGAATCCTGCCTCGACCGCGTCGCCGTCCTCAGCAACGGCCACCGGTACCCCACCCGCACCGTCGTGTGGACCGCGGGCGTCAAACCCCACCCGCTGCTCACCTCCACCGACCTGCCGCTCACCACGCGCGGGCGCCTCAGGTGCACCGACCGACTGGCCCTGGACGGCGCCCCCCACGCGTGGGCCGCGGGCGACGCCGCCGCCGTCCCCGACGTCACCTCCGACACGCCCGGCGCCGAGACCGCGCCCAACGCCCAGCACGCCGTCCGCCAGGCCAGGGTCCTCGGCGACAACATCGTCCACGCCCTGCGCGGCGAACCCCTGGAGACCTACGCGCACAGGCACGCCGGCTCGGTCGCCTCCCTCGGACTGCACAAGGGCGTCGCACAGATCTACGGACGGCGCCTGAAGGGCTACCCTGCGTGGTTCATGCACCGCGTCTACCACCTCAGCAGGGTGCCGACCGTCAACCGCAAGGCCCGCGTCCTGGCCGAATGGACACTCTCCGGGCTCTTCAAACGGGAGATCGTCTCCCTCGGGTCGCTCGAACACCCCCGAGCGGAGTTCGAACTCGCGGCCGGGGGAAAGCCTCACCACGACGCCACGGACGACCCGAAGGGGTCGTCCTGACCCGGACCAGGAACTCCGCGGCCCACCCGGGCGTCTGACGAATGTCGCCGCGGCCCACCGCACTGCCAGACTGCTCCACGAACCTGGACGGGCACCGGCCCGTCCTCAGCACCCACGAGGCTTTCCCCACTGTGAACTTCACGCGCTGGAGCGCCCGGCTCCCCGGAACGCAGCGCCGCGCCGCAGCGCGGACCGACCACGCGGTCTCCCCGGACCGGAGGGGCGAGGACCGGAGGGGAGACGGCGGCTCCGTGCCCGCGGCCCGCGTCGAACCACCGGCCGACGAACCCGACCGTGCGCCGGCCCTCGACGAACTCCCCGCCCGGGAGGTCCTCGACCGCGTTCCGGCCCTCGTCGCCCTCGTCCACGGCCCCGACCACCGCATCGCCTACGTCAACGACGCCTACGCCACCGCCTTCGGCGCACGGCCCCCGGGCGAACCCGCCCGCCAGGCCCTGCCCGAACTCGCCGAACTGGGCCTGCTGCCCCTCCTCGACCAGGTCCTGCGCAGCGGAAAGCCCCGCACCCTCAAGTCCCGCAAGGCCGTCGACGGCCGCTCCTACACGTTCACCTGCACCCCGGTCAGCGAGCACGCGGACGGCCTCGGCGACGGCGCGGTCCTCGTCTTCGCCACCGACGTCACCGACCACGCGGAGGCCGCCGAACGCCTGCGCGCCAGCGAACGCCGCCAGCGCGAGACCGCCGTCACCCTCCAGCGCTCCCTGCTCCCCCAGGAGTTGGAGCAGCCCGACGACCTGCGCATCGCCGCCACCTACCAGCCCGGCGGCACCGAGGCCGCGGTCGGCGGCGACTGGTACGACGTGATCACCCTGGGCGGCGGACGCACCGCACTTGTCATCGGCGACGTGATGGGCCGCGGGGTGCGCGCCGCGGCCGTCATGGGCCAACTCCGCACCGCCGTCCGCGCGTACGCCCGCCTCGACCTGCCCCCGCACGAGATCCTCCAGCTCCTCGACGGCCTCGCCACCGAGATCGACGCCAACCAGATCGCCACGTGCGTGTACGCCATCCACGACCCGAACGAGGGAAAGCTGGTGTACGCCTCGGCGGGCCATCTGCCGATCCTCGTCCGCGACGAGAACGGCACCGTGCTGCGCGCCGAGGAACCGACCGGGCCCCCGCTCGGCACCGGCGGCTGGATGCACGCCTCCGGCTCGGTGCCGCTCGGCCCCGGCGCCACGGCCGTCCTCTACACGGACGGCCTGGTCGAGCGCCGCAACGAGGACATCGACGAGGGGATCGCCGCCCTGGAGCGCGCCCTGTCCGGCGCCACCGGCAGCCCGCAGGTCGTCTGCGACCGGCTGGTCCGCTCGGCCGGCGTCACCGCCGACCACGACGACGACGTGGCCGTCCTGGTCCTCCAGCACCCCGCCCGCACCGGCTCCGACGGCGAACTGTTCCGCAACGCCGCCCTGGAACTCCTCGGCGGCGTCGAAGCGGCCCCCCGCGCGCGGGCGTTCGCCTCCGGCGTCCTCACCAGCTGGCGCTTCCCGTCCGACCTGCACGACCTCGGCGTCCTCGCCACCAGCGAACTGGTCGCCAACTCCCTCCAGCACGGCACCCCGCCGATGCGGCTGCGGCTGCGCCGCACCGACCGCCGCCTCATCGTCGAGGTCACCGACGGCGACGACCACCTCCCGCGCCGCCGCCGGGCCGAACCGATCGACGAGTCCGGCCGCGGCATCGCCATCGTCGCCACGATCGCCTCCCACTGGGGCAGCAGACGCACCCCGGGCGGCGGCAAGGCGGTGTGGTGCGAATTCGTCCTGCCGAGGCTCTAGGAACCGCCGGACGGGCCGGGCACCAGGTCAGGCCTCCGCGGACACCGGGTCCGTGACGACCCCGCCCCGGGAGACCACCCGGCTCCCGGCCAGCCACGGCCGGTCCTGCACCTCGCTGAGCCCCCGGCCCAACCGCACCGCGAGCACCGTGACCCCCAGCGAGAACAGCAGGAAGGTCACGACGTACGGCCCGTGCAGCGACGCCCCGAGCGGCCCGCCCACCACCGGCCCCACAGCCAGCGCGAGCTGCTTGACCAGCGCGAACGCCGAGTTGTACTGACCGGCCAGCCCCTCCGGCGCCAGATCCGCCACCAGGGGCGCGACCGTCGGCGACAGCATCGCCTCACCGAGCCCGAACAGCGCGTACGTCGAGACGAACGCGGCCGTGGCCATCTCCTGGCTCCCGTGCCCCAGCCCCGCGTACCCCGCCGCCAGCCACGCCACGGCCCAGATCAGCCCCACCGCCGCGATCACCCGGGACCGCCGCCTGCGCTCGACGAACTTCAGCACGGCGAACTGCGCGACCACGATCATCAGCGTGTTCGCCGCGAGCGCCGTGCCCAGCGCCGACGTCGAGATCCCGGCCGCCTCCACGCCGTACGCGCTCAGCCCCGACTCGAACTGCCCGTAGCAGGCGAAGAACAGCACGAAGCCCAGCACGGACAGCCGCACCATCGCCCGGTCCCGAGCCAGCGCACGCCAGCCGCCCCGCTCCCGCGCCGAACCGCCCGGCGCGCCCGGGACCCGCGGGGCGTGCGGCACCCGCACCGTCGCCAGCACTACGACCAGCAGCAGGAACATCGCCGCCTCGATCGCGAACAGCAGCGTGAACGACGAGACGCGCGTCGTGTCGACCAGATGGCCGCCGATGAGCCCCCCGACGCCGAGCCCCAGGTTCTGCAGGAAGAACTGCGTCGCGAACGCCCCTGACCGCGTCTCGGCCGGCGAGCAGTCCACGATCATCGTCGCCAGCGCCGGCTGCATCACGGCCTGCCCGGCCCCGAGCAGCGCCGCGGCCCCCAGCACCGTCGCCGCCTGTCCCGCGAGCCCCAGGCCCAGCGCGCCCAGCGCGGCGGTGACCAGGGCGGCGATCAGGACCGGCAGCGGACCGCGTCGCACGATCGCCCGGCCCGCGAACGGCAGCACGACGAGCGCGGCCACGGCGAAGACGGCGAGGACGAGCCCTGCCGTCACGGCTCCGAGCCCCCGCACCTGCGCCACGTAGACGTACAGGTAGGGAACCGTGAAGCCGAGCCCGAACGCGCTGAGTGCGTTGCCCACGTGGATCCGGCGCATCGCCGCGCCCCTCGCCCTGGTCACGTTCACCTCTCTCAGGTAGTTGCATCGGTCAGCACTTAGAACCGAAGACTTCGAAGATAAATTTCGAAGCTAAAGACTACATGTTCAAGGACTTCGACGCCAAGCAAGGGCGTGCCATACTGCGGACATGGCCGACACCCCCGCCGCGCCGGGCGGCGAGCCCACGCTCGAAGAGCAGATCGCCGCCTACCAGCGTGAGTTCCACGACCTCGACCCCCAGGTCGAGAAGGTCGTCTCGGCGCTGTCACGCCTGAACCGGCGGATGAACGTCGCCTACGGCCGTCAGACCTCGGCCCTGGGCATCGGCAACACCGACTGGGAGGTCCTCAAGGCGCTCGTCCTGTCGGGCGCCCCCTACCGGATGGGCCCGAGCGACCTCGCCAAGCGCCTCGGCCTGACGCCGGCCGCGATGACCCACCGCATCGACCGGATGGTGGGGGAGGGGCTGGTCACCCGGGAGCGGGACGAGTCCAACCGGGTACGGGTGATCGTCGAGCTGACGCCCGAGGGGCGCGAGAAGTGGCTGGAGGCCATGCGCCTCGCGTCGGTCTTCGAGGAGGACCTGCTCCAGGACCTCTCCCCCGAGGAGCGCACGGCCCTCGGTGAGGTCCTGACCCGCATCCTGCGCAGGGTGGAACACGCCCAGCCGGACGCCGGCGGACGCCTCACCGACCTTGATTGACAGTCGCCTGCCCGATCTGTAAAGTTCTCCGGGTTGCCGCGAGGCCGTAACGGTACTGCGACAACACATCCCGCCGCGACAGCGGCACCTCACACCACCAGCACGACCTCCCACTCGGGATGAATTCGGCGTGCCCGAATTCAATTCGAAGGAGTGCCCGGCGGCCCGATTGGGAATCGCCGAGCGAATCGGCTAAGGTTTGAGACGTCGGAACGGCCCAGCGGCCGGGAGGACAACCCCCTCTGACGGGGAATCAGACACCGAAAGGGATCTGATAGAGTCGGAACCGCCGGAAAGGGAAACGCGAGAGCGGGAACCTGGAAAGCACCGAGGAAATCGGATCGGAAAAAGATCTGATAGAGTCGGAAACACC